>CANHFH010000004.1 GCA_947459825.1 Pseudomonadota bacterium
CGGGTCGAGCTGTTCGACGAGGTCATCGAGTCGCTCTCGATCTTCGATCCGCTGACCGGCGAGACCTTGCGCAAGGTGCCCCGTTACACCGTCTATCCGGGCACGCACTTCGTCACCCCGAAGGACCGGTTGATCGGTGCCATCGACCAGATCCGCGAGGAACTGCGCTCACGGCTCGCCGAATTGCGCGCCGCCGACAAGCTCGTCGAGGCGCAGCGGCTCGAACAGCGCACCATGTTCGACATGGAGATGATGAAGGAGGTCGGCTACTGCGCCGGCATCGAGAACTACTCGCGCTATCTGTCGGGGCGCGAGCCGGGCGAGCCGCCGCCCTGTCTCTACGATTACCTGCCCGACGACGCGCTGCTGGTGGTCGACGAAAGCCACCAAACGCTGCCGCAGCTCGGCGCCATGTACAAGGGCGACCGCTCGCGCAAGGAGACGCTGGTCGA
Organism: Pseudomonadota bacterium; assembly: GCA_947459825.1. Classification (GTDB taxonomy): domain Bacteria; phylum Pseudomonadota; class Gammaproteobacteria; order Steroidobacterales; family Steroidobacteraceae; genus UBA964. The sequence continues at coordinate 453 of CANHFH010000004.1, forward strand.
GTACGGCTTCCGGCTGCCGTCGGCGCTCGACAACCGGCCGCTGCGCTTCGAGGAATGGGAACGGATGGCGCCGCAGATGATCTTCGTGTCGGCGACGCCCGGCGCCTACGAGGCGCGCCACGCCGGGCAGGTGGTCGAGCAGGTGGTGCGTCCCACGGGGCTCGTCGACCCCGAGGTCGAGGTGCGGCCCGTGCGCACGCAGGTCGATGACCTGCTGTCCGAGGCCTTGCGCTGCGTCGAGCGCGGCGAGCGGGTGCTCGTCACCACGCTGACGAAGCGCATGGCGGAGGACCTCACGGAGTACCTGCACGAGCACGGCGTGAAGGTGCGCTATCTGCATTCGGACATCGAGACCGTCGAACGCAGCGAGATCATCCGCGACCTGCGGCTCGGCGTGTTCGATGTGCTGGTCGGCATCAACCTGCTGCGCGAGGGCCTCGATATGCCCGAGGTGGCGTTGGTCGCCATCCTCGACGCCGACAAGGAAGGTTTCCTGCGCTCCGAGAATTCGCTGATCCAGACCATCGGCCGCGCGGCGCGCAACCTCAACGGCCGCGCGATCCTCTACGCCGACCGCATCACCGGCTCGATGCAGCGCGCCATGGACGAGACCGCGCGTCGGCGCAAGCGCCAGCTCGAGTTCAACGCCGAGCACGGCATCACGCCCCGCGGCATCGCCAAGCAGGTGCTCGATGTCATGGAGGGCGCGCGGGCCGAGGGCTATGCGACGGCGCTCTCGGGGCGGGGCACGGGGGCGGGCGGTCGGTCGGCGGGCAAGGGCAGCACGCGCTCCGGGAAGGCGCCGGGGGCGGCGCAGGCGGCCCCGGGGCTGGCCGAGGCAGGGGTCTTGGCGCTCGGGCCCGAGCAGGCCCTGCGGCGGGTCAAGCAGCTCGAGACCGAGATGTTCAAGCATGCCCGGAACCTCGAGTTCGAGCAGGCGGCGCGGCTGCGCGACGAGATCGACCGGCTGAAGCGGGCGGGGCTTGGTCTGCCGGGGTCCCGAGCGGGTTGAGCCGGGGACGAAGAGCGGTTGCCGCTAAGGGCCCCGTTGGGGTATCTTTCGCGGCCTTTCGGCAGGCGCGTAGCTCAGTGGTAGAGCACCACCTTGACATGGTGGTGGTCGGTGGTTCGATCCCACTCGCGCCTACCATCTTCCGCGGAGTTCGGACCCCATGCCGGTGATCACGCTGCCCGACGGCAGCCAGAGGACCTACGACCAGCCCATCACGGTGGCGCAGGTCGCCGCCAGCATCGGCACCGGGCTCGCCAAGGCCGCCCTCGCGGGCAAGGTCAGCGGCAAGCTGGTCGACACCTCGTTCACGATCGCGCAGGACGCTGCGCTCGAGATCGTCACCGACAAGCACCCCGACGCGCTCGAGGTCATCCGCCACTCGACGGCGCACCTCCTTGCGCAGGCGACCCAGTCGCTGTTCCCCGAGGCGCAGGTGACCATCGGTCCCGTTATCGAGGACGGCTTCTACTACGATTTCTCCTACAAGCGGCCGTTCACGCCCGAGGACCTCGCCGCCATCGAAGCCAAGATGGCCGAGCTCTCGAAGGCCGACCTGCCGGTGTCGCGCCGCGAGATGCCGCGCGACGAGGCGGTCGCGTTCTTCAAGGGTCTCGGCGAGCACTACAAGGCCGAGATCATCGCCAGCATCCCCTCGAACGAGGCGATCAGCCTCTACGGGCAGGGTGGCTGGGTCGACCTCTGCCGCGGCCCGCATGTGCCGTCCACCGGCAAGCTCAAGGTCTTCAAGTTGATGAAGGTCGCCGGCGCCTATTGGCGCGGCGATTCGCGCAACGAGATGCTGCAGCGCGTCTACGGCACGGCGTGGACGAGCGAGAAGGACCTCAAGGACTACCTCACCCGCCTCGAAGAGGCCGAGAAGCGCGACCACCGCAAGATCGGCCGCGAGCTCGATCTCTTCCACATGCAGGAGGAGGCACCGGGCGCGGTGTTCTGGCACCCGAAGGGTTGGCGCGTGTTCCAGTCGCTCATCGCCTACATGCGCGACAAGCAGCAGGCCGCTGGCTTCGACGAGGTCAACGGCCCCGAGCTCATGGACCGTAGCCTCTGGGAGGCGTCGGGCCACTGGGAGAAGTTCGGCGAGAACATGTTCACGACGCAGACGCCCGACGAGCGCGTCTACGCCATCAAGCCGATGAACTGCCCGGGCCATGTGCAGATCTTCCGCCAGGGCATCCGCAGCTACCGCGACCTGCCGATCCGCTTCGCGGAATTCGGCAAGGTGCACCGATACGAGCCGTCCGGCGCGCTGCATGGCCTGATGCGCGTGCGTGCCTTCACCCAGGACGACGCGCACATCTTCGTGACCCCGGACCAGATAACCAGCGAGTCCGTGGCGGTCACCCAGCTCATCCTCGACATCTACCGCGACTTCGGCTTCGACGATGTGCGCATCAAGTTCTCGGACCGTCCCGAGAAGCGCGTGGGGTCGGACGACATCTGGGACCGCGCCGAGGCGGCCCTCAAGGCCGCCGCCGAGGCCGCCGGGATCGCCTACTCGCTGAACCCGGGGGAGGGCGCCTTCTACGGCCCCAAGCTCGAGTTCGTGCTGCGGGACGCCATCGGCCGTGACTGGCAGTGCGGCACCCTGCAGGTCGACCTGAACCTGCCCGGGCGGCTCGGCGCGCATTACATCGACGAGCACAGCCAGAAGCAGACCCCGGTCATGCTGCACCGGGCGATCTTCGGCTCCCTGGAGCGTTTCCTTGGCATCCTGATCGAACACCACTCGGGCCGGCTGCCCGCTTGGCTCGCCCCGACCCAGGCGGCGCTGCTCAGCATCACCGACCGCCAGGACGACTACCTGAAGGGTCTGGCGCAATCCCTTAAGAATCAGGGGCTTCGGGTCGAAACCGACTTGCGGAACGAAAAGATCGGCTTTAAAATCCGTGAACATACGCTGCAACGCGTGCCGTACCTATTGGTGGCAGGCGACAAGGAAGTGGCAGCGGGGCTTGTTTCCGTGCGCACCCGCAACGGCAAGGACCTGGGCCAGATGACCCCGCAGACGTTCGTCGAACGGCTGGGCATCGAGCTCGAGAGCCGCGGGCGACGAACTTTGGAGGACTGACACATCTCGACTGCAACGAAGCGCATCCGGCGCAACGAGGACATCACGGCGCCGCAGGTGCGGGTGATCGCGGCAGACGGCTCACAGGCCGGGATCATGACGCGGTTCGAAGCGCTCTCGATGGCACAGACCAGCGAGCTCGACCTAGTCGAGGTCTCGCCGATGGCCGAGCCGCCTGTCGTGCGCATCATGGACTTCGGCAAGTACATCTTCGAGCAGAAGAAGAAGTCCCACTCGGCGCAGAAGAAACAGAAACAGCAGCAGGTCAAGGAAGTGAAGTTCCGCCCCGGCACGGAAGAGGCGGACTACCAGGTGAAGTTGCGCAACCTCATCCGCTTCCTGACCGAAGGTGACAAGGCCAAGGTGACATTGCGTTTCCGAGGCCGTGAGATGGCGCACACCGACATCGGGCGCCGCCTCCTCGACCGGGTCTCCACCGACCTCGCGCAGATCGCGACGGTGGAGCAGTTCCCGCTCATGGAAGGCCGGCAGATGGTGATGGTCGTCGCGCCGAAGAAGAAATAGCGCGTCCAAGGGGGACGCGCGACAAGTGGTGATCGGACGGCGCGAGCCGCACGGTCATCCGCCCGCAAGCGGGTCCGTGAGGACCTTGTGAACGGGGCTACAAAAGGAGAGAGCAAGATGCCCAAGTTGAAGACCAACCGGGCGGCAGCGAAGCGTTTTCGCAAGACGGCGAAGGGCTACAAGTCCTACTCCGCCGGCCGCCGCCATAACCTCGGCCACAAGCCGCGCAAGACCAAGCGCCAACTGCGCTCGGGCGGCTCCAGCCTCGTGCATGAGAGCGATGTCGGTCGTCTCGACCAGCTGCTCCCGCACGCCAAGTGATCAACCGAGGTAACTGAACATGGCAAGAGTAAAGCGTGGCGTCACCGCCGGTCGTCGTCACAAGAAGGTCCTCGGCAAGGCCAAGGGCTACTACAACGCGCGTCGCAAGGTCTTCCGCGCCGCCAAGCAGGCGGTCATCAAGGCCGGCCAGTACGCGTACAAGGGCCGTCGGCTCAAGAAGCGCGACTTCCGCGCGCTCTGGATCCAGCGCATCAACGCTGCGGCGCGTCTGCACGGTCTGTCGTACAGCCGGCTGATGAACGGCCTCAAGCTCGCGACGATCGACATCGACCGCAAGATGCTGGCCGACATCGCCATGCACGACGATGCGGCGTTCGGCGAGCTCGCCACCAAGGCCAAGGCAGCGCTCGGCATCGCGTAGGCCACCTCCGTGGCCGACCTCGAGTCCCTGACGCGAAGCGCCCTCGACGAGGTCGCGGCGAGCAAGACGCTCGCCGCGCTCGACGAGGTGCGCGTGCGTTGGCTCGGCAAGAAGGGGCTGCTCACCGAACAGCTGAAGTCGCTCGGCGCGCTGCCCGCCGCCGAGCGGCCCGCTGCGGGAGCGCGCATCAACGAGGCCAAGCAGCAGGTCGAGTCCGCCATCGAGGCGGCGCGCGAGCTGCTGTCGCGTGCCGCCGTCGAGGCCGAGCTCGAGGCCGGCCGCATCGATGTCACGCTGCCCGGACGCGGTGAAGCCCGCGGCGGCGTGCATCCGGTGACCCGCGCGCGGCTGCGCATCGAGCGCATCTTCCGCGACTCCGGTTTCGAGGTCGCCACAGGCCCCGAGATCGAGGACGACTTCCACAACTTCGAGGCGCTCAACATCCCCGCCGACCATCCGGCGCGGGCGATGCACGACACCTTCTACTTCCCTGACGGGCGCCTGCTGCGCACCCACACCTCGCCGGTGCAGATCCGTGAGCTGCGCAAGGGCCGGTTGCCGCTGGCGATGATCATGCCGGGGCGCGTCTACCGTGTGGACCACGACATGACGCATTCGCCGATGTTCCACCAGGTCGAAGGCCTGGTCGTCGACGAGCAGGTGAGCTTCTCGCACCTGAAGTCCGTACTGCAGGGCTTCCTGCGCGCGTTCTTCGAGAAGGACCTGCGGATGCGGCTGCGACCGTCCTATTTCCCGTTCACCGAGCCGTCGGCCGAGGTCGACATGTCCTGCGTGTTCTGTGACGGCGCGGGCTGCCGCGTCTGCAAGCACACCGGCTGGCTCGAGATCGCCGGTTGCGGCATGGTGCATCCGAACGTGTTCGCCGCCGCCGGCGTCGATGCCGAGCGTTGGACCGGCTACGCCTTCGGCATGGGCATCGAGCGGCTCGCCATGCTGCGCTACGGCGTCAACGACCTGCGGCTCTTCTACGAGAGCGACCTGCGCTTCCTGCGCCAGTTCGGTGCGGCATGAAGCTCTCCCTCGATTGGCTCAAAGAATCCATCGATCCGGTTCTGGTACCCGCCGAGCTCGGCGCGCGCATGACCATGGCGGGCTTCGAGCTCGAGTCGATCGCGCCCGCCGCGCCGCCGTTCAGCGGGGTGGTGGTCGCCGAGATCCTCGCCGCCGAGCGCCACCCGCAGGCCGACAAGCTGCAGGTCTGCCGCGTGTCGGCGGGCGGTGCGGAACTGCAGATCGTCTGCGGCGCGGCCAACGCCCGCGCCGGTCTGCGCACGGCGCTCGCGCAGGTGGGCGCGGTGCTGCCCGGCGACCTGCGCATCAAGGCCGCGAAGCTGCGCGGCGTCGAGTCCGCCGGCATGCTGTGCTCGGCGAAGGAACTCGGTCTTGCCGAGACCTCCGAGGGCATCCTCGAACTGCCGGCCGATCTGCCCGTGGGCACAGAACTGCGCGCGGCGCTCGGTCTCGATGACACCATCCTCGAGTTCGCCGTCACGCCGAACCGCGGTGACGCGATGTCCATGCGCGGCCTCGCGCGCGAGGTCGGGGCGATCACGGGACTGACCGTCGGCGGTGTGGCGGGTGCCACGGCTGAGGGGCTGCAGGGCGGTGGGGCGATCCCTGCGGTGGCTGCGAGCCACGCCGAGCGCGCGCCGGTCACGCTCTCGGCGCCTGCGGCCTGTCCTCGTTTCCACGCGCGCGTGCTGCTCGATGTCGACAATTCGCGACCGTCGCCGTTGTGGCTGCGCGAGCGTCTGCGCCGCGCCGGTCAGCGCAGCATCAGCCCGGTGGTCGACATCACCAACTACATCGTGCTCGAGCTCGGCCAGCCGATGCACGCCTACGATCTCGACAAGGTCGCCGGTGGCGCGCTCACCGTGCGTTTCGCAGCGGCCGGTGAGTCCTGCGACCTGCTGGACGGGCGTACCGTGCCGCTCGCCGCCGACGAACTCGTCATCGCCGATGCAACCGGTCCCGTGGCGCTCGCCGGCGTGATGGGTGGCATGCGGACCAGCGTCACGCCCGAGACCCGCCGTGTGCTGTTCGAAGTGGCCTGGTTCTCGCCTGCAGCCATCGCCGGGCGTGGGCGCCGACACGGCCTCACCACCGATGCCAGCCAGCGTTTCGAGCGCGGTGTCGACCCGGAGGTCGGGCGCCTCGCCATCGAGCGCGCGACGGCGCTGCTGCTCGCCATCACGGGCGGAACGGCCGGTCCCGTCGAGACCACCGAGGTGCCCGGTGTGGACGGTGGTGCGATCCGCCGTGCGTCCCTCGTCACCCTGCGTCCGGCGCAGGTCAAGCGCCTGCTCGGGCTCGAGCTGCCGACCGGGCGCATCGTCGAACTGCTGCAACGGCTAGGCATCGAGCATGTCGCGCAGGCGACCGCCCACGACGCCGCCGGCGACGCACTCGTTTTCCGCGCGCCGCCGCACCGTTTCGATCTCGCGATCGAGCGCGACCTCATCGAAGAGATCGCGCGGCTCGAGGGCTACGACGCCATCCCGGTGGCCGAAGCACGTGCCACACAGGCCATCCACGCGCTGCCGGCCTCCGTGCTGGAGGAACAGCGGCTGCTCGACCTCTTCGCGGCTCGCGGTTGGCAGGAAGGCGTGCACTTCGCGTTCTGCGATCCCGCTTTGCAGGAGCGGATGTTCCCGGGGGTCGCCTCGCACCGTTTGAGCAACCCCATCGCCAGCGACCTCGCCGTGATGCGTGTGTCTTTGTGGCCCGGGTTGGTGCACGCCGCGCTCGAGAATCTGCGTCGGCAGCAGGGCAGGGTCCGGCTCTTCGAGCACGGCGTGGTGTTCCCCGTGGGCGCGCCCGAGTGCGACCGCATCGCCGGCATCGCGGTAGGCACGCGGCGGGCCGAACAGTGGGGCGAGCCCTCGGCGGCGACCGACTTCTACGATGTCCGCACCGATCTCGAAGCCTTGGCCGGGCTCGTCGAGTCCTCGAGCGCCCTGGTGTTCGAGGCGGGGCAGCTGCCCTGTCTGCACCCCGGCCGCAGCGCAAGGGTGCTGCGCGACGGCCAGGCCATCGGTTGGCTCGGGGAACTGCACCCCTCGTTGGTGCGGGAACTCGGCTGCCCCTCGGCGCCGGTGCTGTTCGAGATCGACGCGGCCGCGCTGGCGGTCGGATATCCGCGCTATGAGGAGGTCTCGCGCTTCCCGCAGGTCCGCCGCGACCTCGCGGTCGTGGTACCCGAGGAAGTCACTTTCAGTGCGCTGCGGGACGGTGTAACCTCGGTGTCATCCGGTTTGATGCGTCACTGTTTCGTGTTCGATGTGTACCGCGGTTCGGGCATCGAAACGGGACGAAAAAGCGTCGCTTTGGGCTTGATTTTCCAACATAAAAACAGCACTCTGACAGAAGGGGAGGTCGAGGCAGTCATGTCCTCGATCCGCGCGACGCTCAAAGAGCGTGTCGGCGCGACCTTCCGCGAATGAAGAACGATAACGGCGGAACGACGATGGCGTTGACCAAAGCGGAGATGGCGGAGGCGTTGTTCGACCAGCTCGGTCTGAACAAGCGCGAAGCCCGGGAGCTCGTGGACCTCTTCTTCGAGGAGGTTCGCACGGCGCTCTCCACAGGCTCGCAGGTGAAGCTTTCCGGCTTCGGCAACTTCGACCTTCGCGACAAGAACCAGCGTCCGGGCCGCAATCCCAAGACCGGCGAGGAGATCCCGATCAGCGCGCGTCGCGTCGTGACCTTCCGTCCTGGCCAGAAGCTCAAGGCGCGCGTCGAAGCGTATGCTGGAAGCCAAGAATAACGACGAGCTGCCGGCGATCCCCGGCAAGCGGTATTTCGCCATCGGCGAGGTCGCCGAGCTCTGCGGCGTCAAGCCGCATGTGCTGCGCTACTGGGAGCAGGAGTTCCCGCAGCTCAAGCCCGTCAAGCGCCGCGGCAACCGCCGGTACTACCAGCGCCAGGATGTGATCGTGATCCGCCAGATCCGTGGCCTGCTCTATGAAGAGGGCTTCACCATCGGCGGCGCGCGCAACAAGCTCACTGGGGAAGAGGCCCGCAGCGATGCCACGCAGAGCCAGCAGATCGTGCGGCAGCTGCGCCTCGAGCTCGAGGAGCTGCTGCGTATCCTGCGGCGTTGAGAGCCGGGCGCGGGGATGCGGCCCGGGCTATAATCATCATCTCGGTCGGACGGGACGTGGCGCAGCCTGGTAGCGCACTTGCATGGGGTGCAAGGGGTCCCGAGTTCAAATCTCGGCGTCCCGACCAATCCTTTCGGCGCATCCTCCCGTGAGCATCACCCCCATCCGCTACTGCCTCGACGGTCGCTGGCTCGTCCCGGGCGAGGCCGCCTTCGCGCCGACGAGCGGGCTCGTCACGGCAGGTGAGGGCTGGTTCGAGACGCTCCGGGTCGAGGGCGGTCGACCCATGTTCCTCGAGGCGCATCTGGCCCGGCTTGAGCGCTCGGTCGCGGCAGGTCTCGGCGACGCGCAGGCCGAGCATGCGCTCCACACGGCACATCGATGTCTGGCGGCGATGCAGGCGTCGTTCTCGGAGTTCCCCATCGGTCGGCTGAGGTTGCTGCTCGCGCTCGATGCAGCCGGCGAGGCGTGGCAGGCGCTCGGCGAGTGGGGTGCTCATGCTTCGTCACCCGCATCGCTGGCGGACGGCATCGGCGCCGTCACGGCCTCCTTTCCGCACCCCGGCCTCGGACGGCTCGGCAAGTCGGCGAGTTACCACTGGTCGATCGCAGCGCGGCGCGAGGCCTTGGCGCGCGGCGCCGGCGAGGCGTTGTTCCTGCGCGATGGCCGCTTGATGGAAGGCTCGACCGGCGGGCTCGTGTGGCGACGCGCGGGGCTGTGGTACACCGAGGACTCGGACGCGGTGCTGCCGAGCGTCACTCTCGCGGCGCTCCGCGGCTGCGGCGTCGCGATCGGCTCCGACGGACTGCGTGCGGATTCCTTGACGACGGACGGCGTGATCGAAGGGCTGGTGCTGGTCAGCGCGCTGCGTCTCGCGGTCGCGATCCGCGAGGTCGATGGGCGAGCGCTGCCTACCGCGGCATCGCTCGCGGCGGCGACGGAGTGGCGTGAGGCGTTGCTCGCGACGCACGCCAGGGGCCAGGGATGAGCGGCGGCGGTCCCGAGGTCGCTGCCGAGGTGCCCGGTCTCGCAGCGCTGCGCCGCGAGGCGGAGCGCGCACGGAAGGACGACGAAGCGTTCGCTTGTCTCGTGTCGGCACGCGGTCATGTCGAACTTGGTCGACGCTCGAGGCTCGCGACGGGCCTCTCTCTCGAATGGCAGACGCCGCCGCACGCGGGCGACGAGGACGGCGCGGATCCCTCTGCTGTCGCCGCGACGGTCTCCGCGCTGCGCGGCGCGGCGCAGGCTGCTTTCGCGCGTGGCGTGCGCGGTCTGTTGTTGCTCGCCACGCATGAGGCGGCGGCCGAGTTCGATCGCACCCCCGTACATGGCGATTGGGCCGGTCTGCCGCGGCTGCAGCTGTGGTCGGCGCGTGATGTGGTCGCGACCGCCGGCGGACAGCAGGGCGGTGCCTGGGGCGAGCCGGCCTCACCGCCGCAGCTGGAGCCGCGCGAGGATCTGGCGGCATCGGCGCGGGCGGACTGGCACAAGGCCTCCGTGGGGTCGGTCCTGGCCGCCATCGGCGCGGGCCGTCTCTACCAGCTGTGCCTGACGTTCCCGGTGCGCTTCGCGCCGCCGACGGATCCCGCGTCGTTGTTCGCTTGGTTGGTGTCCCGTCATCCCGTCGACTATGCGGCTTGGGTGTCCTTGCCCGGCTTCGAGCTGCTGTCCGCGAGCCCCGAACGCTTCTTGTCCCTGCGCGGGCGTACGGTGACGCTGCGGCCCATGAAGGGCACCCGCGGGCTCGCTGAGGCCGGTGAGGCCGCCGCTGCGCTCGCCATGCGCGAGCTCGCGGCCTCGGTCAAGGACCGCGCGGAGAACGTCATGATCGCGGACCTCGCACGCAACGATCTCGGTCGGGTCTGCGTGCCCGGCAGCGTGCTGCCGGCGGCGCTCTTCGAGGTGGAGCGCTACGCAAGCGTCGCGCAGATGACCTCCACCATCCGCGGCGAGCTGCGCGACGGACTCGATGTCTGGGACGCCCTCGCCGCGGCGTTCCCGCCCGGGTCCATGACGGGTGCGCCGAAGATCGAGGCCTGCCGGATGATCCGCGAGCTCGAGGCCGCTCCGCGCGGGCTCTATGCCGGCGTGCTCGGCTGGATCGAGCCGGGCGGTGACGCCGAGTTCAGCGTCGTCATCCGTTCGCTGCAGTCGCGCGGCGGCGAAGCGCGCTGGGACATCGGCGGCGGCATCGTGCACGATTCAACGGCGGACGCGGAGTGGGCCGAAGCCTGGGCGAAGTTCGCGCCACTGCGCGCGCTCGCGGAGCGGCCACCGGAGACATGACCATGGAGGGTGCGGCATGACGCTCGATGCGGTGCAGACCTTGGCGGTGGCCGGCGTCGTCGCCTGGCTCGGGCAGATCGTCTGCCGGCGGGTGGACTGGCTCGCGAGGCTCAGCATCCCCGGGCCGGTGGTCGGCGGTCTCGCGGTCGCGATCACGCTGCTCGCGCTGCGCAGCGCCGGGATGCCGGCGCCCGAGTTCGACACCACCTTCCAGAAGACGCTGCTGGTCGCGTTCTTCGCGACGCTCGGCTTCGCGGCGCGGCTCGACCTGTTGCGCCGGGGTGGACCGCAGGTGCTGGTGTTCCTCGGACTTTGCGCGGTGTTCGCCGTGATGCAGAGCCTCGTCGGCATCGTCGTCGCGCAGCTGTTCGGTCTGCCGTCGCTTTTCGGTGTGTTGGTCGGCGTCACCACGCTCTCGGGCGGTCCTGCCACCGGCGCTGCGTTCGCGCCGCAGTTCGAGGCGGCGGGCGTCACGGGCGCGGGCGCCATCGCGGTCGCGAGCGCGATGTCGGGCATCGTCCTCGGCGGCCTGTTGGGTGGTCCGCTGGCGGTACGGCTGATGCGCGGGACCGCTGCGGCTCGGCCGTCGGTTCCGTCGTCGCTGGGCGGTGCGGCACCCGTTGCGACCTCAGCGCCGGCATCGGTCGGTTCCGAAGCGCGGAAGGCGACGGATGCCCTGGACGAAGTCCCCGGTGAGCGACGGGTGTTCGGGTCGGTGGTCCTTTTGTTGGTGGTGATCGTCGGCGGGCAGTGGGTCAGCGCCGGCATCGAGCGGCTCGGTATCACGCTGCCGGGCTACATCGGCGCGATGTTGCTCGCCGCGATCGCCGTCAACGGCGCCGAGGCGCTCGGTCGGTGGCGGCCGTCGATCGCAGTGCTCGACATGCTGGGCGCGATCGCGCTTTCGTTGTTCCTCGCCATGTGGCTCATGACGCTCGATCTGCGGCAGCTGCATGCGGTCGCGGACGCGCTGCTCGTCAACCTCGTGCTGCAGGTGGCGCTCATCGCTGCTTTCTTGGGCGTGGTGTTCCGCGTGATGGGCCGCGACCACGATGCGGCGGTGATGTCGGGCGGCTTCACGGGCTTCATGCTGGGCACCACAGCGACCGCGCTCGCCGTCATGCGCGCCCTGGTCGAGCGTCACGGCGCTGCGCCGCGGGCGTTCTTGGTGGCGCCGCTGGTGGGCGCATTCTTCCTCGATTTCGTCAACGCCATCATCATCACCACCTTCATCAACCTGCTGTCGTGACCCCGTCCGGGCAGCGGCCGGGCAGGGGGGGTAGAATGGCGTCCGGAGCATCCTGATGGCGCCGCGAACGCTGTTCGACAAGATCTGGGACCAGCACAGGGTCCGCGAACTCGCGGACGGCGCCGCGCTGCTCGCCATCGACCGGGTGTTCCTGCACGAGCGCACCGGATCGGTGGCGCTCAAGGGTCTGGCCGATGCCGGTCGCACCGTGCTCGATCCCGCGCGCGTGTTCTGCACCATGGACCACATCGTCGACACCTTCCCAGGGCGTGGCGATGCTACCCGCATGCCGGGCGGCGAGGCCTTCATCCTCGAGACCCGCGCCGCTGCCCGTGCCGCCGGCATCCGCGTGTTCGATGTGCGCGATCCGCAGCAGGGCATCGTGCATGTCATCTCCCCGGAACTCGGGCTCGCGCTGCCGGGCGCCACCATCGTCTGCCCTGACAGCCATACCTGCACGCAAGGCGCGCTGGGGGCACTCGCCTGGGGCATCGGCTCGACCGAGGCGGAGCACGCGCTCGCCACCGGCTGCTTGCGGGTCCGGCGGCCGCGGCAGCTGCGCATCACCGTGGAGGGTCGCCTCGCCGCAGGCGTGACCGCCAAAGACCTCGCGATCTTCATCCTGGCGCGCCACGGCGTCGCGGGCGGAGACGGCTGCATCGTCGAGTACGCCGGCAGCGCGGTGCGTGCGCTCGACATGGAAGCGCGGATGACGCTCTGCAACATGGCGACCGAGTTCTCGGCCATGACCGGACTCATCGCGCCCGACGAAGTGACCTTCGATTACCTGCGCGGTCGGCCCTATGCGCCGCAAGGCGCGGACTGGGACCACGCGGTCGCTGCGTGGCGCGATCTCGTCGGTGATGCCGACGCCGCGTTCGATCGCCAGATCGACATCGACGCCGCCGAGGTCACGCCGATGGTGACCTGGGGCACTAGCCCACAGCACGCGGTGGGCGTCGATGCTGCGGTGCCCGTCGTCGAAGCCAGCGGTGCCGCGCCGGAGGCTTACGCGCGCGCGCTGCGCTACATGGGCGTCGAAGCGGGGCAGCCGCTGGCATCGCTGCCCATCACCGCCGCGTTCATCGGTTCGTGCACCAACAGCCGGCTCTCGGATCTGCGGCGCGCCGCGGCGATCCTCCGCGGCCAGCGGGTCGCCGCCGGCGTGCGCGCCATCTGCGTACCGGGCTCGATGTCGGTCAAGCGCGCCGCCGAGGCCGAAGGCCTCGACAAGGTGTTCAAAGACGCCGGTTTCGAGTGGCGGGAGTCCGGCTGCTCGATGTGTTTCTTCGCCGGTGGCGAGAGCTTCGGAGCCCGCGAACGCGTGGTGTCCTCCACCAACCGCAATTTCGAGAGCCGGCAGGGTCCGGAGACCCGCACGCACATCGCGAGCCCCGAGACCGTGGCCGCGAGCGCGCTCGCCGGATACATCGCCGACCCGCGCCGCGTCGCGGGTGCGCCGACACCCGGAGGACAGGTGTGATGGAGCCGCTGCGCGAACTCAACGCCGTGGCAGCGCCGCTGCTGCGCGACAATGTCGACACCGATGCGATCATCCCCTCGCGCGAGATGAAGACCGTCTCCAAGACGGGGCTCGCTGACGGGCTCTTCGCCGGCTGGCGCTACACCGCCATCGGTGGTCGTGAGCCGGATCCGTCGTTCGTGCTGAACCGACCGGCGTATGCCGGCGCGCGCATCCTCTTGGGCGGCGTGAACTTCGGCTGCGGATCGAGCCGCGAGCACGCGGTGTGGGCGCTGCACGAATACGGCATCCGCGCCGTGATCGCGCCGTCGTTCGCGCCGATCTTCGCGGCCAACTGCATCCGCAACGGCATCGCGCCGGTGCGCTTGTCCGCCGAGGCGGTCGCCGCTCTGGCCGAGCATATCGCGGTCGACCCGCCTTCGCGGTCGATCACGGTGGATGTCGCGCGGGGCGAGGTGCGTGCAGGCGGGGGCGCCGCGGACGGACTGCTGCGCTTCCCGTTCGCGCTGGACGCCGAGTCGCGCGATATGTTGCTCGAAGGTCTCGACGCGATCGATCTCACGCTCAAGCATCGCGCCGAGATCGACGCGTTCCTGGGGCAGGACCGCGCCGCTCGACCCTGGATATATCTCGGCGCGGGAACCCCGGCCGTCAACACATCGGATAGGCACCCATGAACATCCTCATCAGCGAGGTCGGGCCGCGCGACGGCCTGCAGAGCATCGCGCCGGTGATGCCGCTCGAAGCCAAGAAGGCCTGGATCGCCGCCGAGGCCGCGGCCGGTGTGACGGAGATCGAGGTCGGCAGCTTCGTGCCCGCGAAGCTCCTGCCGCAGCTCGCCGACACCGCCGAGGTGGTCCGCTACGCGCGCAGCATCCCGGGCCTCACCGTCGCGGCGCTGGTGCCGAACCTGCGCGGCGCCGAGGCGGCGGTGGAGGCGGGCGCCCACAAGATCACGCTGCCTCTGTCAGTGTCGGAGACCCACAGCCTGAAGAACGTCCGGCGCACCCACGCGCAGATGCTCGATGAGGCCCGCGCCATCGTCGCGCTGCTGCGCGCGCTGCCGCCCGAGCGCAGGCCGAAGTTCGAAGGCGGGCTCTCTACGGCCTTCGGGTGCACCATCGAAGGGACGGTACCGCCCGAGCGTGTGGTGGCGCTTGCCGAGGCCCTGATGCAGGCCGGATGCGACGAGGTCGGCCTCGCCGATACGAGCGGCTACGCGAACCCTTCGCAGGTGCGCGACCTCGTTCGGCGGGTGCACGCGGCGGTCGGTACCCATGCGCTGTCAGGCCTGCATCTGCACAACACCCGCGGTCTCGGGCTCGCCAATGTCATCGCCGGTCTCGAGGTCGGCATCACCACCTTCGACAGCTCTTTGGGCGGGCTCGGCGGTTGCCCGTTCGCGCCCGGCGCCTCGGGCAACATCGTCACCGAGGACCTCGTGTTCATGCTCGAGGCGATGGGGCTGCGCACCGGCATAGACCTGCCGAAGCTGCTCCAGGTCCGCGAGGTGCTGCGTGCGGCGCTGCCCGACGAGCCGCTGTACGGATTCACGCCCGATGCGGGGCTGCCGCTCGGGTTCACGCAGGAGGCCGGCGCATGAGCGCTGTCGACCTTCCGTCCGCCGCTGTCGGCGTCGCTCCGCTGCCGCTCACCGGCCTCCGCGTGGTCG
This sequence comes from Pseudomonadota bacterium, assembly GCA_947459825.1. Lineage (GTDB taxonomy): Bacteria > Pseudomonadota > Gammaproteobacteria > Steroidobacterales > Steroidobacteraceae > UBA964. The sequence continues at coordinate 15,596 of CANHFH010000004.1, forward strand.
AGTTCACGCACATGGTGATGGGCCCTGCGGTCGGCGCCATCCTTGCCGAGCTCGGCGCGGAGGTCATCCGTATCGAGCCGCTGGGCGGGGATTCGACGCGCACCCTGCCCGGGTCCGGCGCTGGCTACTTCCCCATGTACAACCGCAACAAGAAGAGCCTCTGCCTCGACCTCAAGTCGCCCGCGGGGCTCGCGATCGCGCAGCGGCTCTGCGGATCGGCGGATGTGGTGGTCGAGAACTTCCGCGCCGGTACGATGGACAAGCTGGGCCTCGGCTACGAGACGCTTTCGGTGGGCAACCCGCGTCTGATCTACTGCTCCGAGAAGGGGTTTTTGAGCGGGCCCTACGAGAACCGTACCGCGCTCGATGAGGTCACCCAGATGATGGGCGGACTCGCGTACATGACGGGTCCGCCGGGTCGGCCGCTGCGTGCGGGCACCTCGGTCATCGATGTCACGGGCGGCATGTTCGGCGTCATCGCCATCCTCGCCGCCCTCGAGCAGCGGCACGCCACCGGGCGCGGCCAGAAGGTCAGCAGCGCGCTTTTCGAGACCACGGTGTATCTCGTCGGTCAGCACATGGCGCAGATGGCGGTCACCGGGCAGCCCGCCAAGCCCATGCCCGTGCGCATCTCGGCCTGGGCGATCTACGATGTGTTCGAGACCGCCGACGCTGAGCAGGTGTTCGTCGGCATCGTGTCGGATGGCCTGTGGCAGAAGTTCTGCGACGCCTTCGGTTGGGCCGCCGAGGGCGCCGACCCCGCGTACAAGACCAACGCACAGCGTGTCGCGCAGCGCGAGGCCTTGCTGCCGCGCGTGCGTGAGCTCTTCAAGTCCTACCGTCGGGCGGAACTGGTCGCCATCCTCGAGCGTACCGGCCTGCCGTTCGCGCCCATCGGCAAGCCCGAGGAGATGTTCGACGACCCGCATCTCGCGGCCAACGGCAGTCTGGGGCCCACGACCCTGCCGGACGGGCGGGCGACCCGTCTGCCCATCCTCCCCATCGAGATGGACGGGCGCCGACCGACGCAGGGCGGAACGCTCGCGCGCGTCGGCGAGCATTGTGATGAAATATTGACCGGACTCGGGTTCGCTCCCGGGGACATCGCCGCCTTGCGAGCGCGCAAGGTCGTCGGCTGACACCAGACCTCATCGGAGCACATCGCTTGGCACATCTTCCGCACGACATCGCCGGCATCGAGGACGAGTTGCAGGACGACGAGCGCATGGTGCGCGACTCGGTCGCGAAGTTCGTCGACGCCGAAGTCCTGCCCGGCATAGGCAGGGCGTTCGAGGAACACCGCTTCCAGCGCGAGCTCATCGCGCCGATGGCGCGGCTCGGGCTCTTCGGCTCCTCGCTCGAGGGCTACGGCTGCGCCGGGCTGAACGCCGTCTCGTACGGGCTCATCTGCCAGGAGCTCGAGCGCGGCGACTCCGCGCTGCGCAGTTTCGTGTCCGTACAGTCCTCGCTCTGCATGTACCCGATCTTCACCTACGGCAGCGAGGAGCAGCGGCAGCGTTTCCTGCCGGGCATGGCCCGCGGCGAGATCATCGGCTGCTTCGGTCTCACCGAGTCGCACGGCGGCTCCGATCCGCTCAACATGAACACCACGGCGCGCCGGCGCGGCGACGACTGGGTGCTCAACGGCTCGAAGATGTGGATCACCAACGCACCGCTCGCCGATGTGGCGGTGGTCTGGGCGCTCACCGACGAGGGCGTGCGCGGCTTCCTCGTGGAGCGCGGCATGAAGGGTTTCGAGTCGCGTGAGATCGAGCGCAAGTTCTCGTTGCGCGCCTCCGCGACGGGCGCGCTGTTCTTCGATGATGTGGTGTTGCCGGCCTCCAGCATGTTGCCGGGCAGCAGCGTCGGCCTCAAGGCGCCGCTCTCCTGCCTGACGCAGGCGCGGTTCGGCATCGCCTGGGGCGTGCTCGGTGCAGCCCGCGCTTGTCTCGACGAGGCGCTCGCCTACACGAAAGACCGCGTGCTCTTCGGGCGACCGCTCGCCGCGACGCAGGCGGTGCAGATCCGGCTCGCCGAGATGTCGCGCCGGATCTCCATGGGGCAGGTGTTGGCGCTGCATCTCGGGCGGCGCAAGGACCGCGGCATCCTCTCGCCGGTGCAGGTGTCGCTGGCCAAGTGGAACAACTGCCGTGCGGCGATCGATGTCGCGCGTGAGGCGCGCGACCTCCTGGGCGGCGCCGGCATCACCGCCGAGCATGTGCCCATCCGTCATGCCCTCAACCTCGAGAGCGTGATCACCTACGAGGGCACCGAGACCATCCACCAGCTCTCGCTCGGGCGCGAGCTCACGGGACTCAACGCGTTTTGAAGCTGCTGCGCGCCGCCGCCTTGTCGCTGGTCCCGGTCGCGACCGAGGGCTTGTTGGCTGCGGAGGACGTCGTCGCGGACGCGGATCGCATGTCTTGGGACATCGAGGCTTACTACGCCGGCGATCTGTGGCAGAACCTCGACGGCGGCATCGAGCGTGGCGGGGCCTATCTCGACAGCCTCGATGTCATCGTCGCTTGGGACGGTGAGCGGGCGGTGGGCGTCAAGGGCCTCTCGGCGCATGCGCTCGTGTTGTGGAACAACGGCGGCTCCATCAACTCGAAGGTGGGCGACAGCTTCGGCGTCAGCAACATCGAGACCGTCGAGGCGCTGCGGCTCTTCGAGGCCTGGGTGCAGTACGCGCCGCAGCATCCGGAGCGCAGCCTGCGTCTCGGCTTGTACGACCTGAACATCGAGTTCGACGCGACCGACACGGGCGGCGTGTTCCTCAACTCCACCTTCGGCATGGGCATCGACTTCGCGCAGTCCGGCGAAGCGGGGCCGTCGGCCTTCCCGCTGACCTCGCTCGCGGTGCGCGGCCAGTGGCGTTTCGATGAGCGCTGGCGCGTGCAGGGCGTCCTCGCTGACGGCGTGCCGGGCGATCCCGAGCGTCCCGAGCTGACCTCGGTGAAGCTCTCCTCCGACGATGGACTGCTCGGCGTGGTCGAGATCGAGCACAACGAGGGCGGGCGTAGGTGGGTGCTCGGCCACTGGCGTTACAGCGCGAGCTTCGATGAACTCGCGGCCACGCTGCCGGACGGGTCGCCGCGCCGCAGCCGCGGCAACGCCGGCACCTATGCCTTCGTCGAGACGCCGGTAACGGGACCGCTCGCCGTGGGCCGCGAGGCGTCGGCGGTGCTGCGCGTCGGACGCGCCGATCCGCGGTTCAACAGTTTCCGCGACTCGCTGCAGCTGGCGCTCGCCTGGCAGGGCGGGCTGCTCGGGCGCGAGGGTGAGGTCTTCGGCGTCGCCGTCGCCCATGCACGGCACGGCGAGGAGGCGAGGGTCGCGGGATCTGCCGCGGGCGAGCCGTTGCGGCGCGACGAGACGGTCTTCGAGCTCACCTGGAAGTTCCCCGTGGCGTCGCGGCTCACGCTGCAACCCGACCTGCAGTACATCGTGCATCCGGGCAGCGTGCCGGGACGACGCGATGCCTTGTTGGCCGGCGTGCGTTTCGATTGGCGTCTCGACGCGCCCTGACGACCGGACCCACACCTTGGGCAACGGCTCTCCACTCTTCGGATCTGCACTCCTCGGTTCGCCGGCTGCGGGCATCGCTGTCGCGCTCGGCATCGGGCTGCTGATCGGTCTCGAGCGCGAACGGCGCAAGCGCGATTCCGCGGTGGGCATGGCCGGCGGTCTGCGCACCCACGCGGTCGTGGCCTTGGCGGGCGCGCTCGCGATGCAGTTCCCGGGCCTGCTGCTCGTCGCCGCGGGTGCGATGTTCGTCGGGGCGCTGGTCGTGGTCGCCTATTGGCGCAGTCGCAGCGTCGATCCGGGCATCACCAGCGAGGTGACGCTCTTCACCACCTACCTGCTCGGCGCCTATGCGACGGTGCAACCGATGTTGGCCGCGGCCATCGGCGTGGTGGTGGCGCTGACGCTGCTGCTGCGCGAGGCGTTGCACCGTTTCGTGAGCCGCACGCTCACGGAGCGCGAGGTGCTCGACATGATGCTGCTCGCGGCGGCGGCGCTGGTGCTGCTGCCCTTGCTGCCGGACCGCGCGGTCGATGCACTGGGCGTCGTCAACCCGCGGCGGGTCGGGCAACTGACGTTGCTGGTGCTCGCGATCAACGGTCTCGGGCATATCGCCCTGCGTTGGCTCGGTCCCGGTCGGGGCCTGCCGCTCGCGGGGTTCTTCGGTGGATTCGTCTCAAGCGCTGCGACCATCGGGGCGATGGGGCTCAAGGTACGCGCGATGCCCACCCACACGCGGCTCATCGCGGTCGCTGCGCTTTGCTCATCGATCGCGACGGCGTTGCAGGTGTTGATGGTGCTCGCTGTCGTCCATCGGCCCTTGATGGTGGGTTGGACTCTTCCGGCGCTGCTGATGACCGCCGTCGCGGTCGCGTCCGCGTGGTTATTGTGGCGCGAAGGCTCGGAGGTCACGGCGGGTGACGGGGTGGCGGACGAGAGCCGGGCGTTCCAGCCCTTGCATGCGCTGGCGTTCAGCGCCACGGTGACGGCGCTGACCTGGGTGGCGGCCTGGCTGGTGCAGCGCTTCGGCGAAGCGGGTGCGCTGTTCGGCATCGGGCTCGGCGGCCTCGCCGATGCCCATTCGGCCGCGGCGTCGGCGGGGGCGCTCGCGGCGGAAGGGGTGCTGGCGCTGCCCGCGGCCTCGCTCGCGATACTGCTCGCGCTCGTCGCCAACACCGCGACCAAGCTCGTCGTCGCGGCGACCACCGGCGGCCTGCGCTATGCGACGCTGCTCGCCGGACCGCACCTCGCGATGTTGGCCGCCGCAGGCATCGCGCTGGCGGTGGCTCGCTGACTACGCGCCCATCGCGGTCGGCAGCGCGATGAGCTGCGCTCCGCGGCTGCGCCGCTCGACCTTGGTCTCGAACTTGCCCGGTTTCACGATCAACACATCGCAGGGCAGGGCATCGAGCACGGCCTCCGCGGTGTTGCCGATGAACAGGCGTTTCAGGCCGGACCGCGACAGCGCGCCCATCACCACCAGATCGGCGCCGAGCGACTTGGCGAGCTGCGGGATGGCCTCTCGCGCCGAACCCTCGACCACCTTGAGCTGGTGCGACGGCAGCGGCAGACGCGCCGCCTCGGCGGCGAGCGCCTTGCGTGCACGGGAGATGGTGGCCGCGTTGGTGTCGAACACCACCGGCGCCGGTGCCAGCGCCGCGCCGACCATCACCGCCGGCGGTACGCAATGCACGATGCGCAACTTGCCCCGCAGGTCGGTGACGATGCGGGCGCTGGCCTGCAGCAAGGCGTGATCGAGCCGGCTGGGCTTTGCATGCGTGTGGAACGGGTCGACGGCCGTCATCACGACCGGGCGGTGCCACGGTCGGGCCTGTTTGACCAGCAACACCGGACAGGGCGCTTCGCGCAGTAGTTCCCAGTCCGTGTAGGCGAGCATCCAGCCGGCGACATGGCGCGAGGCGTGACGCTCGGCCACGATAAGGTCGGCACCGGTGCGCAGTGCATGGCGGACCAGGGCCTCGGCGGCTGGGTAGTCCCACTCTGCGCCCGTCGCTACCTCGATGCCGTGTTTGCGGAGGCGGCGCGCTACGGTCTCGAGGCGCTTGAGCGCAGCGTCGCGGCGTTGGACCTCATATTCGCGGAGGCTCTGGCGGCGCGCTTCGAGGGCGTCCACCAGCACGGTCTCCGACAGCGCATGGAAGAGTTCGAGGGTCGCGCCCGAGGCACGCGCCAGCTGCGCGGCCTTGCGAACGGCGGGCATGGTGCGGGCGGACGGGTCCTTGACGGCGACGAGGATGCGCTTGAGGGGCTTCATGGTCGGCAGACTCCTGCAGGACGGATACCCACAGGCTAACGGCTGCGCCGACGCGGCGCATCGGTAAGACTACCTAGCCGCGTCAGCGCGGCCCGCGCGATCAGGCTTCGGTGGCGAGCAGGCGACCCGCGGCGCCCCAGGCCTGCTGGCCCTGGCGTCCGTAGACCGGCGTTTCGGCCTTGCGTCCGGTGAGGATCTCGAGCAGGCCCGCGACACGGCGCATGCGCGAGGAGACGAGCGCCGCGTTGAAGTCGTTGATCTCGCGGCAGCGCCGTGCACGCTCGGCGCACTCGCCCCATCGCGCGGGCAGGCTGCGCTGCGGGTCGCACTCGCGCATCAGCCGCTCGAGCCCGGCGGCGTCGGCCTCGAAGCCGAGCATGCGGAGGACGCCGCGGCGCTCGTCCTGGATGCGCAGCAATCCGCCCATGCAGTCCTGACGGCGTGTGCAGGCGTCTTCCAAGGCCTCCGGGGAATCGTTCCGGACCAGCACCTCGCGTTCGCTCTCGAGCAGCCGCTCGAGCTCGACGAGCGCCACCACCTCCTCGGCGAGGAGGCGCTCGAGCGTGCGGCGGACCTCCTCGCGCGCGGCGGCGGTCGCGAGCGGCGCCGTCATTTCATCCGGCCCGAGGCGCGGGCGAGGGATTGCTCGAGTCGCAGCAGCTGGTCGGCGATCCGCTCCGGCTGGACCTGGAACAGTCCTCGCTCGATGGCGAGGCTGATCTCTGCGACCTTCTCTTGGTCGACTTCAGGGACGTTGGCGACCAACTTCTCGAGGCTCGCGAGGTGCCGCGCGGTCTCGGTGATCTGCACGCCGCTGCTTCCTGGACCCACGGGAGCCCCGTCCGCGCTGAAGGAATCCTTGCTGCGGGCGATGGGCGCCGTGGCCGCCGGGGCGGCGGGTCGGACATCCAAACCATTGATTTTCGTAGACATGGCAACCACCTTTGCGGGGTCTCTGCTGGGTTAACGGCGGCCGGAACGCAAACTTTAGGGCTTTCTCCCGGCCATTCAACGATCTGCGCGCACCACGCCCCTGCTATCGGCACGGGCCTGGATGATCCTTAGGGATGTCGTGTGCCGGATGCGCACCGCGTCACCCTGTCGGGCATCGGCCATGGCGACACCGCTGGAGCGCACCTCGAAGCCCGGGGCACCCGCGATCACGGTGACGATCTCGCCCCGGCGGACGAGAGGCGCGGTCTCCAGACTATCGAGCGCCACCGGCGCTTCGGCGGCGATCGGTCGGCGGACGCGCTGACCGATGAGGGCTGTCATATCCGTGGCGCAGCAGTCCGCGAGTCCGGGGATGCGTCGTTGCGCGATCGCGAGGTCGGCCTCGATGAGCAGGGTCCCCGGCAGCAGCGCGCGGCGGGCCACGACGATCTTTGCCTCGGTCTCCACCTGCATCGGCACGAGCACGCTCCACGGAACAGGGCCCGCACAAGCGACCCTTACGGAGAACCGCGGACCTTTGGGGGCATGCGGCAAGGACGTCTCCAGCGGCCGGTCGCAGGCGGTGAGCCGCAGTCTCTCGTCCACCGATCCCGCCGCCGCACGCACGCCTGGGCCACGCGCCGCGACCGCATCCTCGGCGCTCGCGGCGATCGTCCGCAGGTCCTGATGCGCCGGCATCGTGGTCGCTGCAAGCGGGGCCGAGGCGCAGAGCAGCGCCAAAAAACCGATACGACATTCCATGGCACGGAAACAGCAAGTGTCATGCCATCCGGTGGCAGCGTCGTTGCCGCGCGGAGGGGGCGGCGGCGGCAAGAGATTGCCGCTCCCGGTCGGTCCATGCCGTGTCGTACGCGGTCTTCGCGGTTGCACCCCGGCGTTGCGGCTCGAAAACGGCCGAATCCTGCTTGGCACGGGGCTTGCTTATTCATCCCCGAAGTCAGTTTTCCGGCGGGGTGACCGCGATGTTCGATCTCGATAGCCACATTGGATTGCATGCCGACGCGCTGAAGTTGCGCTCGAAGCGGGCGGAATTGTTGGCACGCAACCTCGCGAACGCCGATACGCCAGGTTTCCAGGCGCGGGACATGGATTTCAGGTCTGCGCTCGAGTCGGTCCGTCAGGACGGCGGCGGCTTGTCGTCGTCCACCACCCGCCCGGGACACCTGGCTCTGGGCGGTCCGGGCGCGGATGCGGGGGTGCCCGAGTCTGCGCTCATGTATCGCGTGCCGATCGCGCCCGCGGCGGACGGCAACACGGTGGACGTCCAGCTCGAGCAGGCCGCCTTCGCCGAGAACGCGGTGAAGTACCAGGCGACGCTGCAGTTCGTGAACTCGAAACTCCGCGGTCTGATGACCGCGCTCACCGGACAGTGATAGGGGATCGCAAGCATGTCTTCCTTCAAGGTCTTCGGCATCGCCGGCTCCGCGCTCTCCGCGCAGTCGGTGCGCATGAACACCCTGGCGAGCAACCTCGCCAACGCCAACACCGTGAGCGGCGACAAAGACAAGGTTTACCGGCCGAGGTATCCGGTTTTCGAGGCCGTGGCCTCGGAGACGGCGAAGCCGGACGGGATGGGCGCTGCGGTGCGCGTCACCGACGTCATCGAGTCGGAGAAGGCGCCGCTCGCCCGCTACGAGCCCGGCAACCCGCTCGCCAACGCCGAGGGATATGTGTTCGCGCCGGACATCAACGCCGTCGAGCAGATGGTGGACATGATCGCCGCCTCCCGTTCCTACCAGAACAACATCGAGGTGATAAACACCTCCAAGGAGATGTTGTTGTCGACGCTGCGGATCGGTCAGTGACGCCCATGATCGCATCCGGAACATCCCCCGTGCAGCCCGGTTCGCTCACCGAACCTGTCGGAACCGCGCGAAAGGACCTGCCGCAGTTCGGCGCCGACCAGTTCATCAAGCTGATGTTGGCGCAGCTCAAGAACCAGGATCCGACGAAGCCGCTGGAGCCGTCCGAGTTCCTCGGCCAGTTGGCGCAGTTCAGCACCGTCACCGGCGTACAGGGGATGTCCTCCTCGGTCGCCGAACTCGTCGGTTCCATGCGCTCCTCGCAGGCGCTGTCGGGCGCCAGTCTGGTCGGGCGCGAGGTGATCGCGCCGGGCGAGGCCGCCGTATTCGACGGCACGGGTCCGGTGCGCGGTGCCGTCGAGGCCCCGAGCGGCGCGAGCGGCGTCGAGTTCGTGGTGCGCGACGCATCGGGTGCGGTCGTCCGACGCCTCCAGTCGACGCCCGTCGACGGCGGGCTCACCGAGTTCGCGTGGGACGGTCGTACAGACGTTGGCGCCGCCGCCGCGGCCGGCCCGTACCGCATCGAAGCGCTCGCGCGCTTCGGCAACCGCGCGGAGTCCGCGCAACTGCTGCTGCGCAGCCGGGTGGACAGCGTGACGCTGGACGCGGCCGGCCGTGGCATCGTGCTCAACACCCCCAATGGTTCCCTTCCGCTCGGCGCCGTGCGCCGCGTGATGTGACCTCAACCCCAGACAGGAGCGAAAAATGACCTTCCGCATCGCGATCTCAGGGCTCAACGCCGCCCAGTCCGACCTCGCCGTCACGGCGAACAACGTCGCCAACAGCGCGACCACCGGTTTCAAAGGTTCCCGCGTCCAGTTCGCCGAACTGTACGCGTCGGGGCAGGAGGGTGGATTTGCCGCCACCGGCAGCGGCGTCAAGGTCGCCGGCGTCGACCAGCGCTTCTCGCAGGGCGCGATCAACTTCACGGACAACGGGCTCGACCTCGCCATCAGCGGCAAGGGGTTCTTCGTGGTCGCCGACGGCGCCGCACGGTCCTACACCCGCGCAGGTGCGTTCAAGGTCGACCGTGACGGCTTCGTGGTCAACTCGAGCGCGCAGCGACTGCAGGTCTTCCCGCCGATCGCCGGGGGCGGCTTCAACACCGGCACGACCAGCGACCTGCGTCTGACGGCGGGGGAGAGCCCGCCGGCGGCCACGCAACGCGTCGCCATGACGCTGAACCTGCCGGGCAACGCCGCGCAGCCGGCCGCGACGCCGTTCTCCGCCACCGACCCGGAAACCTACAGCCATTCCACGGCGATGACGGTGTACGACTCGCTCGGCGCCGCCCACACGGCGACCGTGTACTTCTCGAAGACCGCTGCACCCAACACCTGGGAGCAGCGTCTCTACGTCGACGGCAACGCCGTGGGCACCGCGCAGACGCTCGAGTACTCGGCGTCGGGCGCGCTGGTGTCACCGGCCGACGGCGAGGTGTCGTTCCCGGGCTACACGCCGGGCACGGGTGCTGCGCCGATCGACCTCAGATACGACTTCAGCGCAAGCACCCAGTACGGCAAGGCCTTCAGCGTCAGCGCGATCGACCAGGACGGCTACACCACCGGTCGTCTGATCGGTGTCGAGACCGGCACCGACGGCGTGGTGCAGGCGCGTTTCACCAACGGCCGCTCGATCGCGCTCGGTCAGATCGCGATCGCCCAGTTCGCGAGCGTCAACGGTCTGCAGCCGCTGGCCGACACCGCATGGGGCGAGAGCGCAGCGTCCGGCCCGGCGCTGCTCGGCACCGCGGGCACGGCGGACGGCGGGGCCGTCCAGTCGGGTGCGCTCGAGGGCTCCAACGTGGACGTCACCGAGCAGCTGGTGAACATGATCACGGCGCAGCGCAACTTCCAGGCCAACGCCAAGATGATCTCCACCGCCGACGCGGTCTCGCAGACCATCATCAACATCCGTTGATGAGTCCCGACCGGAGGACCTGAGTTGGACAAATTCCTCTATGTGGCGATGAGCGGCGCGCGCGAGACGATGCGCGCACAGGGCGTCAACAGCCACAACCTCGCCAACGCCTCCACCACCGGTTTCCGCGCCGAGCTCGCGGCCTTCGCGACGCAGGCCGCGGGCGAGGGCGACGGGGTCGGCGCGCAGTCGCGCGCCTTCGCCACCATCGCCGAGACCGGTTGGAGCCGCGCCTCCGGGCCCCTGCAGTCCACCGGCCGCGACCTCGATGTCGCGGTCGAGGGCGACGGCTGGATAGCGGTGCAGGCGGCCGACGGTTCCGAGGCCTACACCCGCGCCGGCGACCTCCGTCTCGACGCCACGGGCGCGGTGCGGAACGGGGCTGGGCATGCAGTGCTCGGGGACGGCGGTCAGCTCGTCATCCCGCCGCACGCCTCGCTCGTCATCGGCAGCGACGGTGGCATCTCGATGGTGCCGCTCGGCCAGGGCGCCGAGACCACGGCGCGCGTCGGCCGCATCAAGCTCGTCAAGCCGGACCCCGCCCAGTTGCAGCGCGGCGCCGACGGCCTGTTCCGCCTCAAGGACGGCAGCACGGCGGCGCCCGACGCGTCCGTGCGCGTCGTCTCCGGCGCGCTCGAGGGCAGCAACGTCAATGTGGCCGACACGATGGTCAAGATGATCGAGCTGTCGCGCCAGTTCGACATGCACATGAAGACCCTGCGCACCGCCGAAGACAACGCGCGCCAATCGGCCAGCCTCCTGCGGCTCGGCTGACATCACCACCAGCGAGGACGACACATGGATCCGGCACTCTGGGCAGCGAAGACGGGACTCGAGGCGCAGCAGACGCGCATGGCCGTCACGGCGAACAACCTCGCCAACGTCAACACCACGGGTTTCAAGCGCGGCCGCGCCGCGTTCGAGGACCTGCTCTACCAGAACGTGCGCCAGGTCGGCGCCGACGCGGCACAGGACACGCAGCTGCCCTCCGGCCTCACGGTCGGAACCGGCGTGCGCGTGGTCGCGACCGAGAGGATGTACACGCAGGGCAACCTGCAGATCACGAACAACGCGCTCGACGTCGCCATCAACGGCCGCGGCTTCTTCCAGATCGCGCTGCCGGACGGCACCAACGCCTACACCCGCGACGGCAACTTCAAGGTCAACGCGCAGGGCGAGCTCGTCACGGCGGGCGGCTACCGCGTGCAGCCGGCGATCTCGATCCCGGAGGGCGCGCAGTCGGTGACGATCGGCAACGACGGCGCGGTGACGGTGCAGCTCGCCGGGCAGGTCGCGCCGAGCCAGGTCGGTGCGCTGCAGACCGTCGATTTCATCAACCCCGCGGGCCTGCAGGCGCGCGGCGAGAACCTGCTGCTCGAGTCCGCCGCCAGCGGCGCGCCCCAGGCGGGTACGCCCGGCCTGAACGGTCTCGGCGCCCTGCAACAGGGCGCGCTCGAAAGCTCGAACGTGAACGTCGTGGAGGAGCTGGTCGCGATGATCGAGACCCAGCGCGCCTACGAGATGAACTCGAAGGCGATCGCCACCACCGACAAGATGCTCGAGACGCTGACCACGCGGCTCTGACCGCGCAGCCCGATGGAGATCCAGACATGACGCCGACATCCGCCAACGCTTCGCGCATCGGGGTCCCGAGAGGGCCCGCGACGCTGCTGTGCCTGCTCGTGGTGTGGGTCGCCGGTTGCGCGCACACGCCAGCGGAATACGAGTCCACCTGGGAGCCGGCGCTGCCGCCCGATCCGATGTTCGCGCGATCGGGCAACGGCGCGATCTACCAGTCCGGGCAGGACGTCCGCCTGTTCGAGAACACGGTGGCGCGGCGGGTGGGCGACACGCTCACCATCCGTCTGGTCGAGAACATGGACGCCTCGAAGAGCTCAAGCACCTCGACCAAGAAGAACACCGCGGTGGAGATGACGGGTCCGACCATCGCGGGGCGTCCGGTGACGATCAACGGCGTCGAGGTGCTGGCGGGTGCCGTCGACAACAACAGCGCCTTCGACGGCGAAGGCTCGAGCCGTCAGAGCAACAGCATCTTCGGCGACATCACCGTGACCGTCGCCAAGCGCTGGCCGAACGGCAACCTGTTCGTGCGCGGCGAGAAGTGGATCACCATCAACCAAGGACGCGAGTATGTGCGCGTGAGCGGCATCGTGCGCGCGGTCGACATCGAGCCCGACAACACCGTGCCTTCGACGAAGATCGCCGATGCCCGCATCACTTATGCGGGGCGCGGCGCGCTGGCCGACGCCAACCGACCGGGGCTGCTGTCGCGGTTCTTCAATTCGCCCTGGCTGCCGTTCTGAGGTCTGCTGCATGACACTCCGCAAGCGTACCCTCGCGCTCCTCATCGCCTTGATCGCCGCCTTGGGCGTGCTCGCCGCGCCGGCGCATGCGGAGCGCGTCAAGGACCTCGCCTCGGTCGCGGGCGTGCGCAGCAACCAGCTGGTCGGCTACGGCCTCGTGGTCGGCCTCGACGGCACCGGCGACCAGACAAGCCAGGCGCCGTTCACCATCCAGAGCATCAAGAACATGCTCGCGCAGTTCGGCGTCACCGTGCCGCCGGATTCCAATCCGCAGCTCAAGAACGTCGCGGCGGTGACGGTCCAGGCCGAACTGCCGCCCTTCGCCAAGCCCGGCCAGACCATCGATGTCTCGGTGTCCTCGATCGGCAACGCGGGGAGCCTGCGCGGCGGCACGCTGCTGCTCGCACCGCTGCGCGGCGCCGATGGCGAGGTCTACGCCATGGCCCAGGGCAGCCTCATCGTCAGCGGTTTCGGCGTCTCGGGCCGTGACGGGTCGCGCATCGCGCTGAACGTGCCGAGCGGCGGCCGCATCCCGGGCGGCGCCACCGTCGAGCGCGAAGTGCCGACGGACTTCGCGACCGCGCCCGCCATCACTCTCAACCTCAACGCGCCGGACTTCACGACCGCGACGCGCCTCGCCGAGGGCATCAACCGCATGCTGGGCGCCGGCACGGCCGCCGCGGTGGACGCGGTATCGGTGCGGGTCGCCGCACCGGCGGACCCGGCGCAGCGCATCGCTTATGTGGCGACGCTCGAGCAGATGGAGATCCAGCCCGGCGAAGCGCCGGCGCGGGTCATCGTGAATTCCCGCACCGGCACGGTCGTCATCGGCAGCAATGTCCGCGTGCTGCCGGCGGCGGTATCGCACGGTTCGCTGTCGGTGACCATCACCGAGCGTCAGGACGTCAGCCAGCCGAACGCGTTCGGCCAAGGCGAGACTGCGGTCGTGCCGCGCTCCGAGATCGATGTGAAGCAGCCCGAGGGGCGGATGTTCAAGTTCGAGGCGGGCGTGAACCTCGACGCCATCGTCGATGCGGTCAACCGCGTCGGTGCGGCGCCGGGCGATCTCGTCGCCATCCTCGAGGCCCTCAAGCAGGCCGGCGCGCTGCGCGCCGAGCTGATCGTCATCTGAGGTTCGCCATGGCCGATTCCCGCGTCACGCAATACACCGACCTGCAGGGCCTCGCGGCGCTGCGCCGCGACGCGCGCGCGCAGGACCCGGCGGCGCTGCGCGAGGCCGCGCGCCAGTTCGAGGCGGTGTTCACCCGCATGATGCTCGAGAGCATGCGCGATGCGAGCGGTGGCGATCCGATGTTCGATTCGGAGGAGAGCCGCTTCTACCGTGACATGTTCGACCAGCAGCTGTCGGTCGAGATGACCCGTGGCCGCGGTCTCGGTCTAGCCGATATGCTGGTCGCGCAGGTGATGCGCAGCGGACTCGTGCCGCCGGATCAGGGCGCATCGGCAGCGCCGGTGGCCCCGTCGCCCGGCCAGCCTGTCGCCATCGCACCGACGGCATCGACCGCGCCGGCGCCCGCGCCGTTGCCCGCGCCGTTGCCCGTGTCGCCGGTCGCGTCGTCGCCTGTGTCGTCGCCCGTGACGCGCCCCGCAGCGGACCCTGTAACCGCACCACGTCCGTCGCCCGCCGGTCGCGCGCCGACCCGCCACGAATTCCTGGACGCCATCCTGCCTGCCGCCGAGAGGGCTGCAGCGAAGCTCGGTGTCTCGCCGCGCAACCTCATCGCGCAGGCCGCGCTCGAGACCGGCTGGGGCCGCCATCTGCCGCGCGGCGAGGACGGTCGCATCAGTTTCAACTTCTTCGGCATCAAGGCCACCGGCGGCTGGCGCGGCGCCTCGGTCGCCTCGTCGACCACCGAGGTGCTCGACGGCCGGGCGCAGCGCATGGTCGAGCGCTTCCGGGCCTATTCCGGCGTCGAGGAGAGCGTCGACGACCATGCCCGCCTGCTCGGCAACAGCCGGCGTTATGCGGCGGTCCGCGGTACCGGCGACGACGCCCACGCCTTCGGCACGGCGCTGCAGCGCGGTGGCTACGCCACCGACCCGGGCTATGCGCGCAAGATCGTGCAGGTCGCGGACTCGGTCGGACGCCTGCTGGAGGCCCGCCGCGCACCGACCCCTGCGGCGCCCGTCGGTGAGCGCGCCCTAAAGGTCGACACGGAGCGGCCGTTAACCGTGGCAGACCTCCGTAAGGCATCGGGCCGCACATGAGCAACCTGTTCGTCACGGGCCTGTCGGGTCTGCAGGCATTCCAGCGCGCGTTGGACGCGACCAGCCAGAACATCGCCAATTCGAACACCGAAGGCTACGTCCGACAGCGTGCGGACTTCAGCACCCGTGAGTCGAGCCTCGTCGGCGACGTCTGGTTGGGGTCGGGCGTGGCCGTCGGCCGCGTGCGCCGCGTGGTCAACGAATTTCTCGCCGACCAGTCGCGGACCGCGCAGTCGTCGGCGGCCCGTCTCGAGGTGTTCGCGAACCAGTCGGCCCGCGTCACCAACCTGCTCGGCAACGCGTCCGGCGGTCTGTCGTCCTCGCTGCAGCGGCTGCAGAACGCCATCGAGGGCGTCGCCGCCGAGCCGGCGTCCATCGCCGCGCGGCAGGTCATGCTCGGTGAACTGGAGGGCGCGGTTACGCAGTTGCGGAGCATCGATGGCCGGCTGCGCGAGTTCGAGTCGGAGACCAACGGCCAGATCGAGGCCG
Source organism: Pseudomonadota bacterium (assembly GCA_947459825.1). GTDB lineage: Bacteria > Pseudomonadota > Gammaproteobacteria > Steroidobacterales > Steroidobacteraceae > UBA964. Next base: position 31,114 of record CANHFH010000004.1, read on the forward strand.
AGGTGTCCACCATCGACGGGCTCGCGAGCGGGCTCGCGGCCATGAACCGTGAGATCGCCGCCGCGAAGGCCAGCACGGGCGGGGTGCCGAACGAACTGATGGACGAGCGCGACCGGCTGCTCGACAAGCTCGCCAGCAAGGTGGCCGTGCGGTTCGTTCCCACCGACAACGGCTCGGTGAACGTCTTCGTGGGGCAGGGGCAGCCGCTCGTGCTCGGCGAGGTCGCGGGCCGGTTCGGTCTGCAGCAGGATCCGGCGGACGGCACGCGTAAACGCGTGGTGCTGCGCAGCGACGGCACCGCGTTCGACATCACGGCCTCCTTGACCGGCGGGGCGTTGGGCGGTCTGGTGGATTTCCGCGGCCAAGTGCTCGACAGCACACGCAACGAGGTCGGTCGCATCGCCACGGTGCTCGCCGCAGCGCTCAACGACCAGCACGTGAAGGGCATCGACCTCACCGGTGCCCCGGGCGTCGCGCTGCTCTCGGCCGGTGCACCGCAGGCCATCGTCCCCTCGACGAACGACGGGGCGCTCACCGCCGGTGTCACCCTGACGGATCCGCGCGCCCTGACGGGTGCTGACTACCAGCTTTCCTGGTCCGGTACGGCCTGGGCGGCGCGGCGGCTCGACACCGGCGCGACGGTGCCGATGGCGGGCAACGGAAGTTCCGGTTCGCCCTTCGTCTTCGATGGCCTGTCCGTCGAGGTCAGCGGTATGCCGGCTGTCGGCGACCGGGTGCTGCTGCGTCCCACCCGCGAAGCGGTGCAGAGCATGGCCGTGCAGGTGGGCACCCCTGCGCGCATCGCCGCCGCACTGCCGGTGCGGGCGAACGCCGCCGTCGGCAACACAGGCGCGGCCAGCGTGTCGGCGCTCGAGGTACAGGACCCCGCCCATCCCGATCTGCGCGATGCCGTGAGCCTGTCCTTCCCGACGGCGACCACGGTGAGCATCGACGGCGGTCCCGTGCAGCCCTGGGCGCCGGGTCAGGCCATCGACCACAACGGCTGGCGGCTGCGTATCGCCGGTCAGCCGGCCGCGGGCGACGCCTTCATGGTGGGTGACAACGGCGGCGGGCGCGGCGACAACCGCAACGCCCTCCAACTCTCCGAGACCTTGCGCGGCCCGCTGCTCGAGTCCGGTACCGTGTCGTTGGCCGACGCCGCGACGCGGCTCGTCAGCGGCGTCGGCAACATCACGCAGCAGGCCGAGCGCAACCAGGAAGTGCAGCAGCTCGTGCATCAGGAGTCGGTCAAACAGCGGCTGAGCATCTCCGGCGTCAACCTCGACGAGGAGGCCGCGAACCTGCTGCGTTACCAGCAGGCCTACCAGGCTTCGGCGCAGGTGATCCGCGCCGCCAACGAAGTCTTCCGCATGCTCATCGACGTCGTCCGCTGACGGGGCCCCGTGCGCATCTCCACGCTCAACTTCCTGCAAGCTCCCGTCGACTCGCTGAACAAGCTCCAGAGCGAACTGCAGCGTACGCAGGCACAGGTCGCGAGCGGCACCAAGCTGCTGACGCCTGCCGACGACCCGGTCGCGGCGGGGCGCATCCAGGAACTCGAACGCTGGAAGCTCGCGGCCACGCAGCAGCAGCGCAACGGCGATATCGTCGCCTCGCGTTTGTCCCTGCAGGAGACCGCGCTCGCCGATGTCACCGACATCTTGCAGCGCATGCAGGAGCTCACCGTCCAGGGCGGCAACGGCACCTATGACGAGACGCCGCGGCGCATGCTTGCTGCCGAGGTGCGATCGCGCGCCGAGCAGCTGCTGCAGGTGGCCAACCGCCGTACGCCGTCGGGCGAGTACGTCTTCGCCGGCGCCAGCATCGGCACCGTGCCGTTCGCCCGGCAGGGCGGGGCGGTGCGGTACGCGGGCGACGATCTCTCGCGGCTCGTCGAGGTCGGCCCCGGGCAGCGCGTCGCCGACGGTTTCCCCGGCTCCGATGTGTTCATGCGCGTCCCCGCCGGCAACGGCGATTTTGCGCTGCGCGCCGGTACGGCCAACGCGGGCACGGGTATCGTGGGGGTGGGCTCGCTCGTGGACCCGACCGCCTGGGACGATCAGCCGTACCGCGTGCTCTTCATGGCGGATGGCAGTTGGGAGGCGCGCGACGCCGCCGACGCCCTCGTCGCGTCCGCGGCCTACAGGCCAGGTGCGGCGATCGAGTTCCGCGGTATCCGCTTGAGCGTCACCGGCGCGCCCGTCCCGGGCGACCAATTCCATATCGACCCTGCGGGCAGCGAGGACATGTTCGCCACGCTCGAGCGGCTCGCCGATGCGCTGGAGGCGCCGATGGGCAGCCCGGCGCAACGCGCGGCATCGGGCAACGAGCTCGGCGCCGTGTTGACCCAGCTCGGGCAGACGCTCGAACATGTGTCGAACGCGCGTTCCGTGCTCGGCACCCGCCTGACCGCCATCGACGATGCCGCGGCCTCGCGCGCCGCGCTCGAAGAGGATGTGGTCGCGAACCTCTCCAAGCTGCGCGATACGGATTATTCGGAGGCGCTGACCCGCCTCAACCTGCAGTTGACGGGCTTGCAGGCGGCACAGCAGTCCTATGCGAAGCTCGCGCGGCTCTCGCTGTTCGACTACCTCTGAGGGGGTATCCGCGGATCGACCCTAAAGTAATCGCCACCGCCTCCGATAAAGGGTCTGGAAGGGCGGCGCTGACGTTAGTCGGGTCCGATCCCAGGTAACCCCAACAATCTCTAAGGAGTCTTCTCCATGTCTCAAGTGATCAACACCAACGTGATGTCGCTGAGCGCCCAGCGCAACCTGGCCACCTCGGGTAGCCAGCTTTCGCAGTCGCTGCAGCGCCTGTCCTCGGGCCTGCGCATCAACAGCGCCAAGGACGACGCCGCCGGTCTCGCGATCTCCCAGCGCATGACGGCGCAGATCCGCGGCCTTTCCGCTGCGATCCGCAACGCCCAGGACGCGGTTTCGCTGACCCAGACCGCCGAAGGCGCGCTCGGTTCGGTGTCCAACAACCTGCAGCGCATGCGTGAACTCGCGGTGCAGTCGGCGAACGGCAGCAACACCACCGACGACCAGGCGGCGCTCGACACCGAGTACCAGCAGCTGATGCTCGAGATCACCCGGGTGGGCGAGCAGACCAAGTTTGCCGGTACGAAGCTGATCGACGGGACCTTCGAGGACAAGGACTTCCAGATCGGTGCCAACGAAGGAGAGGTCATCAGGATCACTGCGCTGGCCGACGTCACGATCGACGACGGTCTGGCGATCGACGGTACGGACCTCACGGATGCCGCCAATTCGGTGGCGGCGATCACGGCGCTCGACGCGGCGATCAGCACGGTCAGCACGGCCCGTGCGACCGTGGGCGCCTACCAGAGCCGCTTCGAGTCGGTGGTCTCCAACCTGACGGTCGCCAACGAGAACCTCTCGGCCTCGCGCTCGCGCATCATGGATGCCGACTACGCCGAGGAGACCGCCAAGCTGACGCGCGCCCAGGTGCTGCAGCAGGCCGGTGTGGCGATGCTGTCGCAGGCGAACGCCGTTCCCCAGAACGTTCTGTCGCTGCTGCGTTGATGCGATGACGGGACGGGGCGCAGGGCAGCGGACGGGATGACATCCCTGCGCCCCTTTCCATCGGCAGGCGGCGACTCCCTCGGGGAGCGCCGCCGGTCGCGTTTCAGGGGAGGGAACCCGACATGAGTTTCCCGAGGATTTCGGATGTGCTGATGGTCGGTGTGCCGCAGCGTCCGGCGCCGAAGGGCGCCGAAACGGAGGCTGCCGGGAAGCCGGCCCCGGTCGATCACCCCTCCGCTGCGAGGGGATTGGCGGTCGAGGAGCGGTCCAAGATCGCCGAGCGGCTGCAGGATCTGGCCCGCGCCTCCGGGCGTGCGCTCGAGTTCCGGGTCGACGAGTCCAGCGACCGGGTGGTCATCAGCGTGCGGGACGAGCGCACCGGTGAGCTGATCCGGCAGATCCCGGACGAGACGGCGTTGCGCATCGCGCAGCGCCTGGAAGCCAAGTTGGATGAGGTCCGCAGCATGCTGATCGAGGACAAGGGCTAGTGGCGTCGGTCCAAGTGTCTGGGGGCGGCTCCGGCCTCGACGTCAATATGCTCGTCACCCAGTTGGTGGCGGCGGAGCGTGCCCCTGCGCAGCAGCGGCTCAACCGGGCTGAATCGGGGCTGGACGCGAAGATCTCGGCGCTCGGCACCTTGCGTGGGTCGCTGTCGACCTTCCAGGGCGCCGCCGGTGCCTTGCGCAACGCGTCGCAGCTGCTGACCCGCAAGACCGAGGCCTCGGACCCGACCGTGCTGCGCGCGAGCGCCACGGCGAGCGCAGCCAGCGGCAGCTACTCGGTCGAAGTGCTCTCGCTCGCGACGGCGCACAAGCTCGCCTCCCAGGCCTACGCGGCCGGCAGCGCGGCGACTGTCGGCTCGGGCACGCTCGACTTCCAGCAGAACGGCGGATCGTTCTCGGTTTCCGTCACCGCCGGTACCACGCTCGCGCAGTTGCGCGACGCGATCAACGGCGCGACCGGCAATGCCGGTGTACGGGCGAGCCTCGTGCAGACCGACGATGGCGCACGCCTCGTCCTGACGGCGAAGGCCTCGGGCAGCGCACAGGCCATCCGCATCACCTCCAACGACGCGTCGGGCGGACTCGAGGGGCTGGTCCATGACCCGGGCGTATCGACCCCGATGACCGTGCTGTCGCCGGCCGCGAACGCGCAGGCCAAAGTCGAAGGCTTCACCGTCTCGGCGGCGGGCAACACCATCACGGGCGCCATCGAGGGCGTCACGATCGACCTGCTCGCCGCCAAGCCGGGGACCTCGGTCACGCTGGCTGTGAGCGCCGACAACTCGGTGCTGCGCGAGCGCATCGGCAAGATGGTGACCGACTTCAACAACATGACCGCGACGCTGTCGCGGCTCCGCGCGGTCGACCCGGCGACCCGCAACGGCGGACCGTTGGTCGGCGATTCGGCGCTGCTCAGCATCGAGTCGCGCATGCGTCGCGACCTCGCGGCAGCGGTGACGGTGTCGGGCGACGCGCCTGCGACGCTCTCCGCGATCGGTGTGCGCATGGGCGCGGACGGCCGGCTCAGCGTCGATGACGCGAAGCTGACGGCAGCGCTGCGCGATGATCCTGCGGAGGTGGTGCGCATCTTCGCCGGCGAGGGCGGCATCGCGGAGCGGTTGCACACCACGCTGAACGGCGCGGTCGCCGCCGGGGGGCAGGTCGCTGCACGCACCGAGTCGCTGCAGGCGCAGAAGCGCGATGTCCAGCGGGCCAAGGACACGCTGGACATGCGGATGAAGGCGCTCGAGGCGCGTTATCGCCTGCAGTTCACCAACCTCGATTCGATGCTGAGCGGCCTGCAGTCGACCGGCAACTATCTCGCGCGGACGCTGCGCTGACGCGGCGCCGAGGCGCGCCACGGCGCTCAAGCGCCGCGCTCGGCGGCCGATACAGGGGGTGAGGGCGCGATGCCCGTGACGCGAGGTCGCCATGTCACCTGCCATGCAAGGAAAACTCTCCGCTTACCAGTCGGTCGCCGCCCACGGAGGTGTCGCGGCGGCGGACCCCCACAAGCTCATCATGATGCTGCTCGACGGAGCATTGACCCGCATCGCGCAGGCGAAGGTCTGCGGCGAGCGCGGCGAGAAGATCGCGAAGAGCACACATCTGCAGCGCGCGCTCGCCATCATCGGTGAGCTGCGCGCGAGTCTCGACCTGTCGCAGGGGCCGCTCGCGCGCAACCTCGACGACCTCTACGACTACATCACCCGTCAGCTCTTGATCGGGCAGGCGACGAGCGACCCCAAGGTCCTCACGGGCGCCTCGTCGATCCTCGTCGAGATCCGCGGTGCCTGGGCGGCTCTGCCGGTCGAGGCGCGGGCCGCGCGCGCGGCCGTATGACCTGCGCCGCGAAGCGATCCGCCCCGTGACCGCCCCGGACGATTCCGCGCTGCTCGCTTGGGAGGATGTCCTCCCGGTGGCGTTCTCGCCGGGTGCGTACGAGACGGACGCGAGGCTGGTGGCGCATCGGGTGGCGGGCAACCTGCGTGTGCTCCACACCTGCGAGGCGCTCGAGGAGCGGCGTGCCGAGCGCGACGAGGAACTGGCCGGGGCGCCCGAGGCGGCACGGCTCGAGCAGAAGATCGACCTGTTGATCGAGCTGGTCGGTCATTGGGTATCGCAGTCCGGCGCAAGACCGCCCGCGGTGGTCGCGAGCCTCAGCGCCGCCCGCCTTGTTTGGCGCACGGCGGGGATCGCACCGCCGGTCGGTACGGTGGGCACCGCAGAGGTCTATCCGCGTGAGGGTGTGGCCGAGGCTGTCCGCCTACCGGGTGAAGTGGTCTCGCACGGACCTGATGGCCGTATATCATTCGTCTTCGGGGGCCTGTCCGAGGCCGAGGTCGACGCCCTCGAGCGCTTCGTGTTCCGGCAGCATCGGCGGAAGATCGCGGGGCGCCGACGGGGCGGATGACCACCCCCTGCCGAAAGTCATATTTTGATTCCGAATCGGATATATCTGTCCGGTTCGTGCGGTTCCGCGCGTTATAAAGCCCCACCACTCGGGGGAGGGGATGTGAAGGGAAGCGGGGACCGCGTTTCGAGCGCAGCGCGTCGTGCTGTCGGCCTCGCCGGCGACACGGGCTCCGTGCGTCTTCCGAGCGGCCCCTCCGCGGCGATCCGCGGTGTCGTCTCCCTCATCCGCAAGGTCGCGCAGCACGACTCGAGCGTGCTCGTCCTCGGCGAGTCCGGCACCGGCAAGGAAGTCGTCGCCCGGGCCATCCACGAATCGAGCCCGCGCCGCAACGGCGCCTTCGTCGCCGTCAACTGCGGTGCGATCCCGTCGGAGCTCCTGGAGAGCGAACTCTTCGGCCACGAGAAGGGCGCTTTCACAGGCGCCTACGCCTCGCGTCGCGGCCGCTTCGAGATCGCCGAGGGCGGCACGCTGTTCCTCGACGAGATCGGCGACATGAGCCTGCCGATGCAGGTGAAGCTGCTGCGCGTGCTGCAGGAGCGCGTGTTCGAGCGGGTCGGCAACCACCAACCCATCCGTTGTGATGTACGGATCATCGCCGCCACGCACCGCAACCTCGAGGACGCCATCGCCCGCGGCCAGTTCCGCGGTGACCTCTTCTACCGCCTCAACGTGTTCCCCATCGAGATGCCGAGCCTGCGCGAGCGCGCCGACGATCTCGAGACGCTGGTGCACGAGTTCGCGCTCTCCAACCAGCGGGCCGGTCGGCCGATGCTGGAGCTGTCGCCTGCGGCGATGGCCGCGCTGCGCGGTTACGCCTGGCCGGGTAATGTCCGCGAGCTCGGCAACCTGATCGAGCGGCTGAGCATCCTGAACGGCGAGCAGGTGGTCGAGATCCGTGATCTGCCGCCGCGCTACCGCGCCCATCTCGGCGAGGAGGCGGTGGTCGCCGACCGGCAGATGTCTGCCGCTCGGACCGAAGCGTCCGTCGAGCGCGAGGCCATCCAGAAGAGCCTCGCGGAAGCGCTGGCCGAACGGCTGGAAGCCCGCCGTCTCGCCGAGCAGGCGGCGGCCGAACTTGCCGAGGTCGCAAGGACCGTCACCGCGCCGCTGGCTGTCGTCGAGGCCGACCCCTCCGTTGAGGTCGACGAGATGGCCGAGGCGCTCCCCGCCGATGGCATGGACCTCAAGGCCCACCTCTACGCCATCGAGCACCGGCTCATCTCCGAAGCGCTCGAGCGCTCGGGCGGCACCGTCGCCCATGCCGCCCGCCTGCTGGGACTGCGTCGTACCACCCTCGTCGAGAAACTGCGCAAGTACGGCTTCGCCGAGTCCGAGGGCCTCCCGGGCTGACGGCTCCTTGACGCTGCCGCCCCGTCCGGGGTCGGGCACGCTTCTTGCTACCTCCTCTCAGAGCCACCCCCAGGGGGTGGTCGAGGAGGCGATTCGATGGCGCACAACCCGGTACAGATCGGCCCGGAGCCGGTTGCGGTGGACCCAAAGTCCCGTTGCCTGATCGGACTCGCCCGGCGCGTGGCGGTGACGGACTGCACGGTGCTCGTCACCGGCGAGTCGGGCACCGGCAAGGAGGTGCTGGCGCGGTTCATCCATCGCCAGTCCACACGCTCGACGAGGCCCTTCGTCGCCGTCAACTGCGCCGCGATCCCGGAATCCATGCTCGAAGGGGTGCTGTTCGGATATGAGCGCGGCGCCTTCACCGGCGCGCATGCCGCCCATGCCGGCAAGTTCGAGCAGGCCCAGGGCGGCACGCTGCTGCTCGACGAGATCACCGAGATGCCGCTCGGCCTGCAGGCGAAACTGCTGCGCGTGCTCCAGGAACGCGAGGTCGACCGCATCGGCGGTCGTGTGCCGGTGTCGCTCGATGTCCGGGTGCTCGCCACCAGCAACCGCAGACTGCTCGAGGAGGTGCGCGCGGGCCGCTTCCGCGAGGACCTCTACTACCGTCTGGCCGTGTTCCCGCTCGATATCGCGCCGCTGCGCGAGCGCCGCGAGGACATCATGCCCATCGCGATGCAGTGTCTCGCCTTGTACGGCGCCGGGCGCGCGACGCCCGCGCTGTCGGCCGACGCGGTAGAGGCGCTGCTGATGCACGACTGGCCCGGCAACGCGCGCGAGCTCGGCAACGTGCTGCAGCGCGCGCTGATCCTCTGCAACGGCCCGCTCGTGGAGCGCGTCCACCTGGCGCTCGACCCGCTGGGATTGCGCGCGCCTGCGCCGCCCGTCACGGTCGCCGCGCCCGACGACGGTCGCAGTGCGCTCGCGCGGCAGCGCGAGGTCGCCGAGCGCGACATCCTGCTCGCGGCACTGCGCAACCTGCCGCGGAGCCGCAACGAGGTCGCGCTGCGCCTCGGCATCTCGCCGCGCACCCTGCGCTACAAGCTCGCGCGCCTGCGCGCAGCCGGCATCGAGGTACCCGTCGCATGAGCCAGATGGAGATCGATCGCGTCGTCTCGCAGATCCGCGCGCTGCGCGCGCAGGTGGGCGGGCCCATGGCACAGGTGGTGCGTCCCGAGGGTTTCGCCGGCGCGGTCAACGGTCCGGGCGGCGCGACCGGCGCGAGCAGCTCGATCAGCTTCGCCGCCGTCCTGCGCAGCGGTATCGAGCGCGTCAACGAGGCGCAGCAGCAGTCCGGCGCCTCGCAGCGCGCCTTCGAGCGCGGCGACCCGGGCGTCGACCTGCCGCAGGTGATGATCGACATGCAGAAGGCGAGCATCGCCTTCCGCGGCGCGGTGGAAGTGCGCAACCGCATGATCGCCGCGTACCAGGAAATCATGAACATGCCGGTGTGACGGCACGGAGCTCTGAATGGCGACCCAGGCAGCGACCGCGAACCTCCTTCCCAACCTCAGCGCCGGCCTCAAGCCGGTGATGCTGCTGGTCGGCCTCGCCGCCGCCGTGGCGCTCGGCGTCGGCGTCGTGCTGTGGTCGCAGGGCCCGACCTACAACCTGCTCTACGCGAACCTTGCGGACGAGGACGCCGCTGCGGTCACGCAGTCGTTGACCGGCGCGGGGATCGAATACCGCATGGAGAACGGCACCGGTGCGATCTCGGTGCCCGCCGACAAGCTGAACGAGGCGCGGCTGCTGCTCGCCGGACAGGGCGTCATGCAGTCGGGCGGGTTCGCCAACCTCACCAAGGACGGCGGCCTCGGCGTCTCGCAGTTCATGGAGGGCGCACGCTACCAGCACGCGCTCGAGATCGAGCTCGCGCGCACCATCTCGAGCCTGCAGCAGGTCGCCGCCGCGCGCGTGCACATCGCGGTGCCTCGCAGTTCGAGCTTCGTGCGCGACCGCAGCCCCGGCAGCGCGAGCGTGTTCCTGCAACTCAAGCCCGGCCGCCGGCTCGCCTCCGAGCAGGTGACGGCGGTCGTCAACCTCGTCGCCTCCAGCCTGCCCGACATCGACGCTTCGCAGGTCACGGTGGTCGACCAGCAGGGACGGCTGCTGTCGTCGCCGCAGGGCCGCGACGACTTCGCGATCCGTGACCAACAGATCGAGTTCGCGCGGCAGTTGGAGGAGAGTTATTCGCAGCGCGTCGAGGCGCTGATCGCGCCGCTGGTCGGCGCCGGTCGCGTGCGCGCCGAGGTCAGCGCGCAGTTCGACATGAGCGCCGTCGAGGAAGCGCGTGAGCAGTACAAGCCCGACAGCCAGGTCGTACGCAGCGAGCAGACCTCCGAGGACCGTCGCGGCGCGGGCGCCGCGGGCGGCGTCCCCGGCGCGCTCAGCAACCAGCCGCAGGGGCGGGCGCCGAACGCGCCGGCTGCGGGGGGTGAGGGCGGACAGAACGGCTCGACGCAGAGCACACGCAACTACGAGATCGACCGCACGGTCGCCTACACGCGCCAACCCGCAGGCCGCCTCAAGCGCGTCTCGGTCGCGGTGCTGGTGGACAATGTTCAGGTCACCGGCAAGGACGGCAAGGTGACGGAGACGCCGCTCACGCAGGACCAGATCAACCGCATCACCACGCTGGTCAAGGACGCGGTCGGCTTCGACGCCGCTCGCGGCGACAGCGTCAACGTCATCAACAGCCCTTGGAGCGGCGATCCGCGGGTCGCGGCCGGGGAACTGGAGTCGCTGCCGTTCTGGGAGCGCGCATGGGCCCGCGACGCCGCCAAGATGCTGATCGGGCTCATCGTGCTGCTTGCGCTGGTGTTCACGGTGCTGCGGCCGATCGCGCGGCAGCTCGCCGGCACGCTCGGCGGCGGCGCGACGCTGATGCCGGATGCGCCGGCGCTGCCGGGTGCGGTCATGGCGATGGGCGAGGGCGGTCTGCCGGTCCCCGCCGGCGTCGCGCGGACGCAGGGCAGCGCCTACGAGGACCAGATCGCGCAGGCGCGGTCGCTCGTCAACGAGGACCCGGCGCGTGTCGCGCAGGTCGTGAAGAAGTGGGTGGCGACAGATGGCTGACGGATTCCAGGGCGGCATGTCGCGCACCGGCGTCGACCGCGCGGCGATCTTCCTCCTGACGCTCGGCGAGAAGGAGGCCGCGGAGGTGCTGCGGCACATGACGCCGCAGGACGTGCAGCGCGTCGGCACCGCGATGGCGCAGATCGCCGATGTGAGCCGCGACGAGGTCACGGGCGTGGTGTCGGACTTCATGTCGGAGGCCGAACGCCAGACCTCGCTCGGCACCGGCAACGCGGATTTCGTGCGCAAGGCGCTCATCGACGCTATGGGCGAGCACCAGGCCGCAGACCTGCTCGACCAGATCCTGCTCGGTCGCGCGAGCAAGGGCCTGGAGTCGTTGAAGTGGATGGAACCGAAGGCGGTGGTCGACCTGATCCGCCACGAGCATCCGCAGATCGTGGCCCTCGTGCTCTCCTATCTGCCGGCCGAGAAGGCGGCGAAGATCTTGGCGCTGCTCCCCGAGGAGTCGCGCGGCGACCTGATGTTGCGCGTCGCGACGCTCGAGGGCATCCAGCCTGCGGCCCTCGCCGAGCTCGACCAGGTCATGGAGCGGCAGTTCCAGGGGGCCGGTCGGGTGCAGGCCGCGGGCTTCGGCGGGCCGAAATCGGTGGCCGATATCCTCAACGTCCTCGGGCCGAAGGCCGAGCCGCCGATCATGGGAGAGATAGCCGCCGCGGACGAGGAGCTGGGCGCGCGGATCGCGGACCTCATGTACACCTTCGATGACCTCGTCGGCCTCGAGGACCGCGGCATGCAGGAGCTGCTGCGCCAGGTGCCGAGCGACAAGCTGCTGCTCGCCCTGAAGGCGGTCGACGATGCGCTCAAGGAGAAGATCTTCAAGAACATGTCGCAGCGCGCCGCCGAGATGCTGAGGGACGACCTCGAAGCGCGAGGACCGGTGCGGCTCGCGGAGGTCGAAGCGGCGCAGAAGGAGATCGTCGGCGCAGCGCGCAAGCTGGCCGAGGAGGGCACGATCAACCTCGGCGCCCGGGGCGGCGACGAGTATGTCTGATCCGCTGCGCAAGGGCGCGGCGGGGAGCGGCGCCGACGACGCGGCGGCGGGCGCCTCATGGTCGCCGCCGTCCATCGCCGGTCCGCTGATCACCTTCCGCGGCAAGCAGACCGCGGCGTCCTCGCTTCAGGACGATGTCCGCATCGCGCGCGAGGCCGGCTTCGACCGCGGCCGCAGCGAAGGTCTCGCCGCCGCTGCGGCCGAGATCGCACAGCGCATCGCCGACCTCGAGTCGCGAAGACAGCTGCTCGACGGACTCGCGCGCCAGATGGTCGCGCCGCTCGAGCGCTGCGATGATGAGACCGCCGAGGAGATGGCGCGGCTCGCCCTCACGGTCGGCGCGCAGCTCGCCCGTCGCGAACTCGCCCTCGATCCACGGCAGGTCATCGCCATCCTCCGCGAGTGCCTGCCCTCGCTGCCGTCATCGGCGCGCGAGGTCCGCATCCACATGCATCCGCGCGACGCGGCCGTCCTGCGCCACGAACTCGACGGCAGCGGTGAGGGCGCGGCGTGGACGCTGGTCGAGGATCCCATCATGTCGCGCGGCGGCTGCCGCATCGAAGCCGAAGCGTCGCGCATCGACGCGCGCCTCGAGTCGCGGGTCGCCATGGTGATCGCGACGGTGCTCGGTGACGAGCGCAGCGACCCGCGCGGCAGCGAGGTCCTGCCGCCGATGCCCGAGATGACCCCAGCGAAGCCGCGGGGGAAAGCCCCTTGAACGCACCCGCCTTCTCCACGCGTCTGCGCGTTTACCGGTCGCGTGCGTCGACGCTGCAGCTGCCACCCGTCGAGGGTCGGCTGACCCGTCTGATCGGGCTGATGCTGGAGGCACGCGGTTGTCACGCGGCGGTCGGCGACCGCTGCATGCTGCTCTCCGGCAACGGCGCGCGCACGGAGGCCGAGGTGGTCGGGTTCTCGGGCGATCGGCTGATGCTGATGCCCACCGGTCACGCCGATGGGCTCGAACCGGACACCCGCGTGGTGCCGACCCGCCGTTCCGGCACCGTCGCGGTGGGCGATGCGCTGCTCGGCCGCATCGTCGACGGCGCGGGCACGCCGCTCGACGGCCTCGGTCCGCTCGCATGCGACACGCAGCGCCGCCTCGGCGGTGAGGCCATCAACCCCCTGGAGCGCGACCCGATCGGCGAGCCGCTGGATGTCGGCGTGCGCGCGATCAACGCGGCGCTCACCGTCGGCCGCGGCCAGCGCATCGGTCTGTTCGCGGGCAGCGGCGTCGGCAAGAGCGTGCTGCTCGGCATGATGGCGCGCCACACCGCCGCCGATGTCATCGTGGTCGGCCTGATCGGCGAGCGCGGCCGCGAGGTCAAGGAATTCGTCGAACGCATCCTCGGTCCGCGCGACCGCTCCCGCGCCGTGGTGGTCGCCGCGCCCGCGGACGCGCCGCCGCTGTTGCGCATGCAGGGCGCCTGGCTCGCCACCGCGGTCGCCGAACATTTCCGCGACCAGGGACGCTCGGTGCTGCTGCTCATGGATTCGCTGACGCGCTTCGCGCAGGCGCAGCGCGAGATCGGTCTCGCCGTGGGCGAGGCGCCGGCGACCAAGGGCTATCCGCCGTCGGTGTTCGCACGCCTGCCGCAGCTCGTCGAGCGCGCGGGCAACGGCCGCGCGGGCGGCGGCTCGATCACGGCCTTCTACACGGTGCTGACCGAAGGCGACGACCAGCAGGACCCGATCGCCGACTCCGCCCGCGCCATCCTCGACGGCCACATCGTGCTGTCGCGGCGCATCGCCGAGTCCGGTCACTACCCCGCCATCGACATCGAGGCGTCCATCAGCCGCGTGATGAACGAGGTCGTCCCGCGCTCCCAGTGGGAGGCGGCACGCCAGCTGCGCGAGCTGATGTCGACCTTCAACCAGTCCCGCGAGCTCGTGAACCTCGGGGCCTGGAAGCCGGGCGCCAACCCGGTGCTGGACCGTGCGGTGGCGCTCTGGCCGCGCATCCAGCAGTTGCTGGCGCAGCGGCCCGATGAACGGGCGGGTTATGTGGACAGCGTCACGGAACTGCAGCGTCTGATGGGCGAGTCTTGAGCGGAACGGAGGTCTGAGTGAAGCGCGAACAACGGATCGATGGCTATCGGACGGGCCTGCAGGGCACCGAGCGTGAGCGCGCGGCGCTCGCGCAGCTCGCCGACCAACGCGTGCGCGAGGCGCGCACCCGGCTCGAGGAGCTGGAGCGGTATCGGCGCGACTACCAGTCCGGTCTCGGCCAGCGCGTCGCGGGCGGCATCGCAGGGCCTGCGCTGCGGGACTACCACGCGTTCCTCGGCCGGCTCGGCGAGGCCATCGTCGCGCAGCGGCAGGTGATCGCGCGTTGTGAATCCGAGCGCGAGTTCGATCAGGCGCGCTGGCGCGAGATCGCCGTACAGCTGAAGGCCGTGTCCGCCGTCGTCGAGCGGTGGCGCAGCGAAGAGCGCGTCATCGAGGGGCGCGCCGAACAGCGCGCGATCGACGAGCGGGCGACGCTTGCCCGCCATGCCGCGACCGCCGAGGTCTGACGCGTGAAGCTGCCGTCGTTCCTCTCGCTCGACCGCGGGGGGACCACCTCGACGGTCCCGCAGGCGGTCCGCGGCGGTCATGACTCCGCCGTCGCGGTCGACGAGGCGGGCCGACACATGGACGTGCTGTCGATGCCGGACCCCGGCGCGATATCGGCAGCGACGTGGCTGTCGGCGGATACCTTCGCCGACGTGATCGCTAGGCGCGAGCCGTACCCGCGTGACGATGCGGGGTCCGACGCCACAGCGCCGGACGCAACAGCGTCGGACGCCACAGCGCCGGACGTCACCGTGCCGGACGTCATCGGCGCCGGCTCCGCAGCGCCGATCGACCTGCCGGCGTTCCTGCGGGTCCTGCCGACGGCAGGGGCGGCGGTCGCGGTCGCCGCGGGGCGCGAGCCCATCATGGCTACGGCAGTGCGCCGTCTGGCCGACACCGGTCCCAGGGTTGACGCTGCTGTGTCCTCCCGAGCACCGTCCCTGCCGAAGATCGCCTCGTTCCGGCTGCCGGCATTCCTGGCGGCCCGAGTTCCCCGGGAGGCCGATGGTGGCATCGGCGACGCGGACGGATCGATCGGGACATCCGCGGTGCTGCGCGAGGGTCTGCAGTCGCCGCTCCCCTCACGCTCCACGCGGCGAACGGACGCGCTCCCGCGCGCCGACGAAGCGATCCTTGCCGTCGACCCCGTCCGCACGGTGGGTCCGGAGACTTCGGAGGCAGCCGTGATCCCCCCGATGCCGGCCTCGGACGCGCCGGCGACGTACCTCTTGCCCGACCCGGTCGCGGAGGCGCGACCGCGACGGGCCGAGACGGTTGCGCCGTCACCGCCCGCCGTCGCGGAGCCTGCGGCCCGGACGGATCGGGCGCTCGCAACAGCTATGGCGACGTCGTCTGCGCCGTCCGTTCCGCCGCCCACGTCCGTCGACATCCCGAAGGTATCCGCGCCAGCGGGTGCACCGGCTGCGGCAGTGCCTCGCAACGCGCCGCAGACGCCGCTTGTGGTGGGGCGGTCGCCCGTCGTTGAGCGGGCATCTGCCGGTGCAGCGAGGTCCGGTGTGCGGACGTCCGACAACGCGCTGATCCCGACCGCGCCGACCTACCCATCCGATGCCGTCAAGCCGACGGCTGAAGGTGCGACGGCAAACGGATCCTCTCCGGTCGGCCGTCCCGATCCGATACGGGTGTCCGTGTCCTCAAGGGTCGAGGGGCGGCCCCGTAGCCTGATCACCTCGATGCTCCCGCTCGGCACTCTCCCGTCAGGTGCACCGATGATCCAGGATCCGGGCGCGGGGCGAACGGTACAGGTGCCGCGATCCGCGTCTCCAACGGAACCGCCTCCGATGTCGGTACCCACAGCGGTCGTGAGCGGTATCGCCGCGTCGCACATCAACGTGACGACTGAAGTCCCATCCGATGCACCCGCGGAGCCGGTGGGCAGCGAGGCCTGGCAGGACCAGCTCGGGGCGCAGTTGACGGTCATGGCCAACGGGGACGGTGTGACCGAGGCCGTCATGAAATTGGCACCGGAGGAACTCGGCGAACTCGAGATCCGGGTCGTAGTCCGCGATGGCGAGGCGGCGCTGCACTTCGGCGCCACCAATGCCGATACCCGTCAGGCCATCGAGAACGCTCAACCGCGCCTGCGAGAGCTATTCGCCAGCCAAGACATGGCAATATCGAATTTCAGTGTTTTTAGTAGTTTAAGCGGTAATCCTCAGTCTAGTTCTCGTCCCGGAGACGCACCGCCGCGCCCATCTAGAGCGGGCACCACGGCCCGCGCCGGGACCCAGATGCCGGTCACTGCACGGGTCGGGCATGGCATCGTCGATCTCTATGCTTGAGGCAATGTGACCTTGGCACGCCATTTGCTTATATCACCTGTGTCCAACAGGTCAGATTCGGAGCAATCATGGCGTCCAAACCCGCCGCTGCTGCTGCAGCCCCCGCCGCGACCGAAGTCGCCGGTGACGAGGGCGCTGCGGCTCCTAAGTCACGCAAGAAGCTGTTCCTGATCGTCGGCGCGGCCATCGCGCTCATCGGGATCGGCGTCGGCGGCTGGCTGTTCTGGCAGGGCAAGCAGGCCGAGGTCGCGAAGACCGCGCCGCCGCCGCCGTTGCCTCTCATCTATCTGGCGCTCGATCCGCCGTTCGTCGCCAACTTCGAGGACGGTCAGGCCGCGCGCTTCCTGCAGGTCGACGTGCGCGTCGCCAGCCGCGACGCCGAGACCATCGCGCTGATCCGCGACAACGCGCCGCTGCTGCGCAACGACCTCCTGATGCTCTACGGCGCGCAGGACGCGACCGAACTCGGCAACCGCGCGGGCAAGGACCGGCTGCGCGCCGAGTCGCTCGCGACCGTGCGCCGGATCGTGAAGTCGCTCGGCGGCAAGCCCGAGTCCGTCGAAGCGGTGCTGTTCGCCAGCTTCGTGATGCAGTGAGGGCGCCACGATGGCCAGCGAACCGGTGCTGAACCAGGAGGAGGTCGACGCGCTGCTCACCGGCATGAACGAGGGCCGGGTGAGCACCGACGGCGGTGGTGCGGGCGGTGAGGCGCGCCGTTATGCGCTCGGCCGCGAGGCACGGATCGTGCGCGACCGGCTCCCGACCCTCGAACTCATCCACCAACGGTTCGGGCCGCTCTACCGAGCGAGCCTCGGCGGCATCCTGCGACGCTCGGTCGGCCTGTCGGTCGGCGCGCTGCGTACCATGAAGTTCTCCGACTACCTCGCCACATTGCCGATGCCGAGCAGCGTAAATGTGCTGCGCCTCGCGCCGCTGCGCGGACCGGGCCTGTTGGTGCTGCCGTCCGGGATCGTCAGCGCCGTGGTCGAGAACTTCTTCGGCGGCAAGGGCCGCAAGGCCCGCATCGCAGGCCGCGACTTCACCGCTGCCGAGGAGCGCGTGGTGGCGCTGCTGCGCGATGCCGCGTGCAGCGATCTTGCCGCGGCCTGGTCCAAGGTGCACGCGCTGCGCATCGAATGCATCGCCAGCGAATGCGATCCGCAGTTCGCGGCCGTGCTGCCCGCCAACGAGGCGTTGCTGGTCGCCGATTTCGAGGTCGACATCGACGGCACGGCCGAGTCGCTGCAGGTGGTGCTGCCCTACGCGACCATCGAACCCTTGCGGGAGATCCTGGGCGGCGGCGTACGCCAGGAGCGGCCGCAGGACGCCGAGCGTTGGGCTAAGAGTCTGCGCGAGGAGATCGAGGACGCCGAGGTCGAGCTCACCACCGTGGTCGGTCGCGCGCAGGTGCGGCTCTCGGAGCTGCTCGACTTCCGTCCGGGCGACATCATCCCCTGCGACTTCAGCGGTCGCGTGACCGTCTTCGCCGAGGACGTGCCGGTGCTGCGCGGCCAGTTCGGCGTGTCGCGCGGCCAGCAGTCCGTGAAGGTCGAGGAGCGGCTGCTGCGCGGCCGCTCGATCGACGTCCCCCCCTCGAACACCCGCCAATGAACCTTGGCTGATCCATCGGAGCGAGCATGAACGAACCCATCGACCCCGCGGGCGCAGAGCTCGCTTCCTTCGACCGGCTGACCGCCGATCCCTCGGCTGCTGCCGGCGCGATGGCCGCGGCGCCGGGCGGCTCGGGGGACGTGAACCTCGAGGTCATCCTCGAGGTGCCCGTGACGCTGTCGATGGAGGTCGGCCGCACCCGCATCCCGATCCGCAACCTGTTGCAGCTCAACCAGGGCTCCGTCGTCGAGCTCGACCGGGCCGCCGGCGAGCCGCTCGACGTGTTCGTCAACGGCACGCTCGTCGCCCACGGCGAGGTGGTCGTGGTCAACGACAAGTTCGGCATCCGCCTCACCGATGTGGTGAGCCCGGCCGAGCGCATCCGCAAGCTCAAGTGATCCGCTCGGTGCGCACCCTGCCGATCATCGTCGCGACGCTGGCCGCTGCCGCGCCGGCGTGGTCCGCCGATCCTGCGGCGCCCGCGACCGGTGGGCGTTTCGCCGCCCCCGGCATGGCGGCAGCGGGCGAGTCCGCGACGGTGGGCGGCGGTGCGATGCAGGTGCTCCTGTCGTTGGCCATCGTGGTCGGCGCGATCGTCCTGCTCGGATGGCTGACGCGCCGGATACGAGCCATGCCCCGCGGCCGCAGCGGTGCGCTGCGCGTCGTGGACGAGATCGCGCTCGGCGCCAAGGAGAGGGCGGTGGTGCTCGAGATCGACGGTCAGCGGCTCGTGCTCGGCGTGGGCGAGGGCAGGGTGTCGCTCCTGCACCGCGGCGAGGCTGCGTGCGCGCCGTCGGCCTCGATCGGGCCCCCGGACGCTGCATCCGCTGCGCCCGAGACCCCGCGTTTCGCGGACCTCCTCGGCAAGGCGCTCGGCAGATGATCCAGGTGCCCCGTGTCCTCCGGAGGATGGCCGCGCCGCGGCCGGTCGCCTGCCTGCTGGCGGTGCTCCTCTGCGCGCTGCTGCCGGGCATCGCCGCGGCGGCCGAACCCGGCATCAGCCTCGGACTGCCCGCGCTCACGGTGAAGCAGGCGAGCGGCGGCGGCCAGACCTACAGCCTCACGCTGCAGGTGCTGCTGCTGATGACGGCGCTGACGCTGCTGCCGGCCATCGTGCTGATGATGACCGCCTTCACGCGCATCGTCATCGTGCTCGGCATCCTGCGCCAGGCGCTCGGCGCCGGACAGACACCGCCCAACCAGGTGCTGATCGGTCTTGCGCTCTTCATGACCTTCTTCGTGATGGCGCCGACCTTCGAGCGCGTCAACGCCGAGGCCATCGTGCCCTACAGCAACGGCACGATCGACACCGTGACCGCGCTCGACCGGGCCGTCGTGCCGCTCAAGGCCTTCATGCTCGACCAGACGCGGGAAGCGGACATCGCCACCTTCGTGCGCATCGCCGGCGGGCAGGGCTTCGACAAGCCGACCGACGTGCCGCTGTCCATCCTCGTGCCGGCCTTCGTCACCAGCGAGCTCAAGACAGCGTTCATCATCGGATTCCTGATCTTCATACCGTTCGTGATCATCGACCTCGTGGTGGCGAGCGTTCTCATGTCCATGGGCATGATGATGCTCTCACCGGTGCTGATCTCGCTGCCGTTCAAGCTGATGCTGTTCGTGCTCGTCGACGGCTGGTCGCTGGTGATGGGCACGCTGGCCGGGAGCTTCCTCCGGTGAGCCCCGAGGCGATCATGTCGGTGGGCAGCGGGGCGCTCGGCACAATGCTGCTGCTCGCGATGCCGTTGCTGCTCACCGCGCTCGTCATCGGCCTGCTGGTGGGCGTGTTCCAGGCGGCGACGCAGATCAACGAGATGACGCTGTCGTTCATCCCGAAGCTCATCGGGATGGCCGTCACGATGGTGGTGGCGGGTCCCTGGATGCTGAAGCTCATCGTCTCCTACACGCGGGACCTCATCGAGAGCATCCCGTCGATGATCCGGTGACGCCGTGCTGAACATCGCCGCATCGCAGCTGCAGGGGTGGATCGGGGACTGGATCTGGCCGTTCTTCCGCATCGCGGGCTGCCTGATGGTGGCGCCCGCCTTCGGCGCGGGCTTCGTGCCACCCCGTGTGCGCATCGTGCTCGCCGGCGCCGTCGCGTGGCTGGTCGTGCCGCTGCTGCCGCCCGCGCCGGACATCAGCCCGTTCTCGCTCCCGGGTCTGCTGGTGCTCGCCGAGCAGGTGCTGATCGGCGTCGCGGTCGGTTTCGTGCTGCAGCTCGTGTTCGATGCCGTGGGGCTCGCCGGGCAGCTGCTCGCCAACACCATGGGCCTGTCGTTCGCGTTCAACGTCGATCCGCTGCGCGGCGCCGCGACCGCGGCCATCGGCCAGTTCTACGTGGTGTTGATGGTGCTGACCTTCCTCGTGCTCGACGGGCATCTGGCGGTGATCCAGCTGCTCGTCGACGGCTTCCGCACGATGCCCGTCGGGGGCGGGGGTTTCGGCGCCGACACGCTGCTGCGGGTCGTCGCGTCCGGTTCCCTGCTGTTCTCGGGCGCGCTGTCAATCGCGCTGCCGGGGCTCACCGCGCTGATGGTCGCGAACATCGGGTTCGGCCTCATCAGCCGCGCCGCGCCCACGCTCAACATCTTCGCGGTGGGCTTCCCGGTGACCATCGTGTTCGGGCTCGTGGTGCTGCAGATCGGTCTGCCGGGGGTGCAGCAGGGCTTCACGGCGATGCTGCAGCAGGTGTTCGCCGTGGCCGCCGCGCTGCAGGCGCCGTGACGCTGAGGGAGGGGCCATGTCCGAGCGCGATGACCAGGAACGCACAGAGGAGGCCACCCCGAAGAAGCGCGATGACGCGCGCAAGAAGGGCCAGGTCCCCCGCTCGGTGGACCTCGGCGCGGCGGCGGTCACGCTCGCGGCCGGCGGTGCGCTGGTGGCGTTCGGCCATGGCGCGGCCACGGGGCTCATGGGCATGCTCGCCGAGGGGCTCACGATCCCCGGAACCGAAATCGTGCACGAGGACGTCATGCTGCGCCATCTCGGCGAGGCTTCGGCGCTCGGACTGCTCGCGGTGGTGCCGCTGTTCGCGGCGATGCTGGTCGCGGCGCTCGCCGCGCCGGCCATGATCGGCGGTTGGACCTTCAGCAGCGAGTCGCTGTCGTTCAAGCCCGAGCGCCTGGATCCGATCGCCGGGATCGGCCGCATGTTCTCGGTGCGCAGCCTCGTGGAACTGGTCAAGTCGCTCGCGAAGTTCGCGCTCATCGCCGGCATCGCCGTGCTGGTCATCCGGTCCCGCCTCGCCGAGGTGCAGGCGCTCGCCACGCAACCGCTCGGTCCGGCCATCCTCGAGTCGGGCCGCATCGCGTTGGCCGCGCTGCTCGCGATGTCGGCCGGACTCGTGATCATCGCCGCCCTCGACGCGCCGTTCCAGCTCTGGCAGTACTCGAAGGAGCTGCGCATGACGCAGCAAGAGATCCGCGAGGAGACGAAGGAGTCGGAAGGCTCGCCCGAGACGCGCGGTCGCATCCGCAGCATGCAGCAGGCCATCGCGCGCCGTCGCATGATGCAGGAGGTGCCGAAGGCCGACGTGGTGGTCACCAACCCCACGCACTTCGCGGTCGCGCTGCGCTACGACGAGAAGCGGGACTTCGCGCCCGTGGTGCTCGCCAAGGGCGCCGACGACGTGGCCGCTCGCATCCGCGAGGTGGCGCGCGAGCACGGCGTGCCGACGGTGTCCGCGCCGCCGCTCGCCCGTGCGCTGTTCCGCCATGTCGACATCGGGCGGCAGATCCCGCACGCACTGTTCGTCGCGGTGGCGCAGGTTCTCACCTACGTCCTCCAGCTGAAGATGGCGCGCCGCCGCGGCTATGCGCCGCCCAGGCCGCCCGAGATCGATCCCGCCGTCGAGACCGCGGCCGACACGCGCAGAGGTTGATGCATGTCCACCCCTTCCAATCCGTCGGCACCGTCCGTCTCCCTGCAGCAGCTGCTGCTGACCGGGCTCGGCATCCCGGCGGGCGTGCTCGCGATGCTCGCGATGGTGGTGCTGCCGCTGCCGCCGCTGGCGCTCGACCTGCTGTTCACCTTCAACATCGCGCTGTCGCTGATGATCGTCGTCGCCGTGTTCACGGTGCGCAAGCCGCTCGACTTCGCGATCTTCCCGACCGTGCTGCTCATCGCGACGCTCTTCCGGCTCGCGCTGAACGTCGCCTCGACGCGCGTGGTGCTGATGGAGGGCCACCGCGGGACCGCCGCAGCGGGCCACGTCATCGAGTCCTTCGGCGAGTTCGTGATCGGCGGCAACTACGCGGTCGGCATCGTGGTGTTCATCATCCTGACGATCATCAACTTCGTGGTGATCACCAAGGGCGCGGGCCGCATCTCCGAGGTGAGCGCGCGGTTCACCCTCGACGCGATGCCCGGCAAGCAGATGGCGATCGACGCCGACCTGAACGCCGGACTCATCAACCAGGACGAGGCGCGCACCCGCCGCACCGAGGTGCGCTCGGAGGCCGACTTCTACGGCTCGATGGACGGCGCCAGCAAGTTCGTGCGCGGCGACGCCGCGGCCGGCATCCTCATCCTGATCATCAACGTCATCGGCGGCCTGGCCATCGGTACGATGATGCACGACATGCCGCTCGCCGACGCCTCGCGGGTGTACGTGCTGCTCACCATCGGTGACGGGCTGGTCGCGCAGATCCCCGCGTTGCTGCTCGCCACCGCGGTGGCGGTCATCGTGACCCGCATGTCGCGCGAGCAGGACATGGGAGGCGAGGTGGCTCGACAGTTGGTCGCCGAGCCGCGGCTGCTCGGCATCGCTGCGGGCGTGCTGGGACTGCTGGGCGTGGTGCCCGGCATGCCGAACATCATCTTCCTTTCGATGGCCGCGCTCGCCGGCGGCGCCGCCTGGCTCATGCACAAGCGCAACCAGGAGCGTGCGACCGCCGCTGCGCCGGCCGGGCCGGCGACGGCGGCGGGCGAGACGCGCGAGCTCAGCTGGGAGGACATGCAGCCGGTGGATCTCGTCGGTCTCGAGGTCGGCTACCGGCTGGTGCCACTCGTCGACAAATCGCAGGGTGGCGACCTGCTCGCGCGCATCCGCGGCGTCCGGCTCAAGGTCTCCCAGGAGCTCGGCTTCCTCGTCCCCGCCGTGCACATCCGCGACAACCTCGACCTCTCACCGAACGGCTATCGCATCCAGCTCTCCGGCGTGCCGGTGGGCGAGGGCAATGTGTTCCCCGACCGCGAGCTCGCGATCAACCCCGGCCGAGTGTTCGGACCGCTGCAGGGTATGGAGACCCGTGACCCCGCGTTCGGCATGGAAGCCGTGTGGATCGAGCCTGCACAGCGCGATCACGCGCAGTCGCTCGGCTATACCGTGGTCGATGCGAGCACCGTGGTGGCGACCCACCTGAGCCAGCTCGTCGCGCAGCACGCGCACGAGATCCTCGGCCACGAGGAAGCGCAGAACCTGCTCAACAACCTCGCCAAGTCCGCTCCCAAGCTCGTCGAGGACCTGGTGCCGAAGGTGCTGTCGGTCGGCGTGGTGGTGAAGGTGCTGCAGGCGCTGCTCGCCGAGCGCGTGCCGGTGCGCAACCTGCGCAGCATCCTCGAGTCGCTCGCGGAGCATGCCGGCCGCACGCAGGACCCGCAGGCGCTCGCCGCGCAGGTGCGCATCGCGCTGTCGCGCCAGATCGTGCAGGACATCGCCGGCATCGCGCAGGAGCTGCCGGTGATCACGCTCGAGCCGGGTCTCGAGCAGGTGCTAGGCAACTCGGTGGGGGCCGGCAGCGGCTCCCCCGGGCTGGAACCCGGCCTCGCCGAACGCCTTCAGGGGCGCCTCGTGGAGGCCGCCCGGCGTCAGGAGATCGCCGGTCAGCCGGCCGTGCTGCTGGTGCCGCCGGCGCTGCGCCCGATTCTTGCAAGGTTCCTGAGGGCGACCGTGCCGCAGATGCACGTGCTCGCCTGGAACGAGATACCGGACAGCCGCCGGGTGCGGCTGGTGAGCACCATCGGCAGCTAAGCCATCGGAAAGACAGGGAAAAACGCCATGAAGATGCATAAATACACGGCTCCCGACATGCGTACCGCCTTGCGCAAGGTGCGCGCGGACCACGGATCCGATGTGGTGATCCTATCGACGCGCCGGGCTGCCGGCGTCGTGGAATTGACGGTGGCGAGCGACCCGGAGGCGGTGGCCGCAGCGGCCGCGCCGCCGTTGCGCATCGCGGTGGGCGATGCGGTGAGTCCGCCGATGCCTGCGTCGCGGACCCGGTCGGGTGCCACCGCCGCTGCCGCTCCCGCCAGGGGACCGGCGATCGCCGCCGTCGCGGAACCCTCATCGACGCCCCCGTCCATGATCCCGGCGACCGCAGCGTCCGCCGTCGCGCCGATCCCGGAGCCGACACCCGCCGTCGCACCGTCCGCCGTAGACATCGAACTCAAGGCGCTGCGCCGCCTGCTCGAGACGCAGCTCGCCACTCTCGCGTGGAACGAGCTCACCCGTCGTTCCCCCGTCGCAGCGGAGCTGCTGCGCCAGTTCGCCGAACTCGGTCTGGAACGCGACCTCGCCGCTTCGTTGGTCGATGCGGTGACGCCCGGCGGGGATCTCGGTCTCGCGCGGGAGACCGCGCTCGATGCGCTGCGCACGCGGCTCGGCACGACCGGCGACCGTTGGGCGGAGCAGGGCGGCACGCTGGTGATGGTCGGCCCCGCCGGGTCGGGCAAGACCAGCGCGCTCGCCGCCATCGCCGCGCGTTGGGTGATGCGCCACGGTCCCTCGGGTGCGGCCTTGGTCAGCGCCGGCGACAACCGCTTCGGCGCCTACGAACATCTCGCCCGGCTCGGGCGCCTGCTCGGGCTGCCGACCTACCAGGTGGAGGACGCCAAAGAACTGCCGGCGCTGCTCGCGCGCCTGCGCGACCAGCGGCTCGTGCTGGTCGACACCGCGGCCACGCCGCCGCGCGGTGAAGCGGCCGAGTCGCAGGCCGAGGCGCTCGCCGCCCTGCACGCCGACGCCACCATCGTGCTGACGCTGCCCGCCACCTCGCAGGCGGCGACGCTGCGCCAGGCCGCCGCGCGCTATGTCCGTCTCGGCGCCACGGCCTGCATCGCCACGCGGCTCGATGAGGCGACGAGCCTCGGCGGTCTGCTGTCGGCGGTGATCGCCGCCGGACTGCCGCTCGCCTATGTCACCGAGGGCACGCGGCTGCCCGATGATCTGCGGCCGGCGCGCGCCGCCGAGATGGTCACGCTCGCGATCATGCTGGCCGAGCGCCACGGGGCGGCGGCCGACGAGGAACTGCTCGCCCGTCGCATCGGAGGGCGCATGCATGCGTCCGCCTGAGATCACGACCCGCGCCCGGCGCCGCGACCCCGTGCAGGTGGTCGCCGTCACGGGCGGCAAGGGCGGCGTCGGCAAGTCGACGCTCAGCATCAACCTCGCGGTGGCGAGCGCGGCCGCGGGCCGTCGCGCGGTGCTGCTCGACGGCGACCTCGGGCTCGCCAACGCCGATGTGCTGCTCGGCATCACGCCGCGCCACACGCTCGCCGACCTCATCACCGGACACCGGACGCTCGATGAGGTGCTGACGCCGGTCCGTCCCGGCCTCGGCATCGTCGCCGGCGCGTCGGGTCTCTTGCCGCTCGCCGAGCTCGACGAAGCCGGGCATGTCGGCATCGTGCGCGCCTTCAGCGACCTGACCGCCGATCTCGACCTGCTGCTGGTCGACACCGCGGCCGGCATCTCGCCGGGCGTGCTGCAGTTGACCCAGGCCGCGCAGCATGTGGTGGTGGTGGTCTGCGACGATCCGGCCTCCGTCACCGACGCCTATGCGGTGATCAAGATATTGAGCCGCCACCACGGTCTGCGGCATTTCCGCGTGGTCAGCAACATGACGCAGGAGCCGCAGCAGGGCGCGCGGCTGTTCGACGCGCTGCAGCGCGTCACCGAGCGCTTCCTCGATGTGACGCTCGAGCACAGCGCCGACATCCCGTCCGACGAGCTGCTGCGGCGCGCGGTGCGCGAGCAGCGTCCGGTGGTCGAGGCCTTCCCGGGCTCGCCCGCCGCGCAGGCGGTGCGTCGCCTCGCCGGCGAGATGACGGCGTGGTCGGCGCCCGAGGGGCGCGGCAACATCGGCTTCTTCGCCGAGCGCCTGGCGCGTCCCGCGCCGCGCCTGCAGGTGGTGCGATGAACGCGGTGGTGCGGTCCGAGCCCGCCGCCACGGCGCGTCGCGATGCCGACCGGCTGGTGCGCCAGCACGCGGTGCTCGTCAAGCGCATCGCCTACCACCTCTGCGCACGACTGCCGACCTCGGTCGATGTCGACGACCTGATCCAGGCCGGCATGCTGGGTCTCCTCGAGGCCTCGACGCACTATGCCGAGGGCAAGGGTGCGTCCTTCGAGACCTTCGCGGGCATCCGCATCCGCGGGGCCATGATCGACGCGCTGCGCAAGCTCGACTGGGCGCCGCGGTCCGTGCACCGCCGCTCGCGCGAGGTGGCGCAGGCGATCCGCGACATCGAACGCGATACCGGCGCCGAAGCCCGTGCCGGCGACATCGCGGCGCGGCTCGGCATCGACCTCGACGAGTATCACCGCATCGTGCAGGACTCGGTGGCCTGCCAGCTCGCGAGCCTCGAGGACCTCGGCACCGTCGATCCGAGCGACGAGAGCCCCGATCCCTTCCGCGAGGTGGCCGACCTCGGTTTCCGCGCGGCGTTGGTGCAGGCCATCGCCAACCTGCCGGAGCGCGAGCGGCTGCTCATGGCCCTGTACTACCAGGAGGAGATGAACCTCAAGGAGATCGGTCTCGTGATGGGCGTGACCGAGTCGCGCGTCTCGCAGCTGCATGGCCAGGCGGTCACGCGCCTCAAGGCCCGGCTCGCCGATTGGCGCGATGCGACGGTCGGACCCCGAAGGGCCTGACATGGATCTGCTGACGCTGCTCGGTCTGTTGCTCGCGCTGTCGGCGATCATCGTCGGTGCGATCCTGAAGGGTGCGGGCGCCGCGGCGCTCGTCTCGCTGGCGGCGCTGATGATCGTCCTCGTCGGCACCGTCGCCGCGATCTGCGTGCAGACGCCGCTCGCGACGCTGCGCCGAGCCCTCGCGATGCTGCCGTGGATATTGCGTCCGCCGGGACTCGCGGGTGAGGCCGTCATCGAGCGCATCGTGGAGTGGAGCCGCACCGCGCGGCGCAAGGGTCTGCTCGGCCTGGAGCCCGAGATCGAGTCCGTCGACGATCCTTTCATGCGCCGCGGCCTGCAGCTGGTCGTCGACGGCACCGACCCCGAGCGGCTGCGCGGCATCCTCGAAGTGGAGCTCGATGCGCGCGAGGAGGACGAGATCGCCGCCGCGCGCGTGCTCGAGAGCATGGGCGTGTACGCGCCGACGCTCGGCATCATCGGCGCGGTGCTCGGTCTCATGGCGGTGATGCAGAACCTCGAGGACCCGGCGCGGCTCGGTCAGGGCATCGCCGCCGCGTTCACCGCGACGGTCTACGGCATCGGCTTCGCCAACCTGTTCTTCCTGCCCGCGGCAGCCAAGCTCAAGGCCTTGGTCGCGACCCGTACCCGGCGCCGGGTGATGGTGATCGACGGTCTGGCCGCGGTCGCCGAGGGCGAGAATCCGCGTGCCATCGCGGCGCGCCTGCAGGGCTATCTGCCCGGCTGAGGGAGGCACCAATGGCCCG
This sequence comes from Pseudomonadota bacterium, assembly GCA_947459825.1. GTDB lineage: Bacteria > Pseudomonadota > Gammaproteobacteria > Steroidobacterales > Steroidobacteraceae > UBA964. The sequence continues at coordinate 58,632 of CANHFH010000004.1, forward strand.
GACATCGCGACGCCGTCGCCCCAAGCGCGAGGAGCACCTCAACCACGAGGCGTGGGCGATCCCGTTCGCGGACCTGCTGACGCTGCTGCTGGCGTTCTTCGTGGTGATGTACGCCATCTCGTCGCTCAACACCGGCAAATACCGGGTGCTGGCCGACGCGCTGTCGGTGGCGTTCAAAGGAGGCACCGTCGCCGAGGACACGGGTCCCTTGCGGCCCTCGGGCGTGTCGGGGCTGACGGTGCTCGATGCGGTGGAGGGACGGGAACTCGGCGCACCGCTGCGTCCGACCGCCGAACGGCGTGCCGTCGAGCCGCCCGAGTCGCTCAATGCGGGGCGAATCGCGATGCGCGTCGCGCGTGCCGCAGCGCCCTTGGTGATGCGGGACCAGGTCACGGTACGGCAACACCCGCTGTGGGTGGAGGTCGAGATCCGCAACGATGTGCTGTTCGCCAGCGGCTCCGCCGAGCTGAACCCGGCGGCCGAGGAGATACTGGCGAAGCTGGCGGTCACGCTGCGCGGCTTCGGCAACCCGATCCGCATCGAGGGTCATACGGACGACATCCCCATCGAGCGCGGACGCTACCGGGACAACTGGGACCTGTCCGCGGCGCGCGCGGTGTCCGTGGTGCGTGTGCTCGCCACGAACGGCATCGACCCTGCACGGCTCGCCGTCCTCGGATTCGCGGAACATCGTCCGGCGCAGCCGAACGCCACGGAGACGGGACGCCGCGCCAACCGCCGCGTGCTGCTGGCGATCCTCGGTTCCGACGATGCCGCCGAGGGGCCGTACGGCCGCGAACGCGGCAGGCTCGGCGCGCCGGTCGGCGCGCAGGTCGTCACGCCCTGACCGCAGGCGCCGCCAAGGTCCTCGCGATGGCACGGAATCTGCAGCACAGGTCTTGAGGGCGCAGGTGTCGGAGGACCGACGTCGCGCCGGTCATCGCCCGTCATACAGGAGGTCCCATGTCGTCGCCGTTGCCCGTCGAACCGCAGCTCTACACGCTCGCCGCCATCGGGGGCTTGGCGCTCGTCGCCGTCTTCGGCATCGGAGCGCTGATGGTGTTCTGGCGGGCCACCTCGACCGCGCTCGCCCGCATGCGCAGCGAACTGCAGCGCCAGCAGGCTCTGGCGTGCACGGGCGAGTCGGAGATCCGCCGTCTCGACGCGTTGGTGCGCCAGCTGGAGGACCGCTTGGTGAGCGACACGCGCTACGGCGCCCTTTCGCCGCGGACGCAATCCACCGGCTACGAGATGGCGATCCGCATGGCTGCATCCGGCGCGACCGATGCCGAGCTCGTCGCCGCCTGCGGCATGAGCCGCGAC
>CANHFH010000005.1 GCA_947459825.1 Pseudomonadota bacterium
GGTCGCGGACTTCTCCTCGAGCATCCTGTCGCAGCCCATCGATGTCGCGCGCTTCGGGCTCATCTACGCCGGCGCCCAGAAGAACATCGGCCCCTCGGGGCTCGTGATCGTCATCGTGCGCGACGACCTGATCGGCAAGGCGAGACCGGTGACGCCCCCGATCTGGGATTACGGCGTGATGGCGCGGGAAGGGTCCATGCTCAACACGCCGCCCACCTTCAGCGTCTACATCGCAGGGCTGGTGTTCCAGTGGCTGAAGGGCGAGGGCGGTGTGGCGGCCATCGGCGCCCGGAACGCCGCCAAGGCCGCGCTGCTCTACGGCTTCATCGACCGGTCGGGTTGGTATCGTTGCCCGGTTCATCCCTCCTGCCGGTCGCGCATGAATGTGCCGTTCACGCTGCCGGATACCGCCCTCGAGAAGCCCTTCGTCGAACAGGCGGCCGCGGCGGGTCTCACCAACCTCGAGGGGCACCGGTCAGTCGGTGGGATGCGGGCATCCATCTACAACGCGATGCCCATGGAAGGCGTGCAGGCGCTGGTGGCCTTCATGCAGGATTTCCAGCGCCGTCACGGCTGAATCCGCGGTCCGAGACTGCGCCTGCGGTCGCATTCGCGGCGGCGGCGGGTTAACCTGACCTCACGCTGACCCGTAAGATTCCGCCTTGAACCTGATGCCGCAACGCTGACATGGCCCGACGCAACCCGCCCAAGAAGACCGCTGCTCGCAGCAAGCCCAGGCAAGACCGCAAGACCGCGCCGGCCGCCAAGGCATCCGACGCGACCGCCGCCCTCGGCGACCTTCGCGGCCGCATCGATGCCGTCGACCGCGAGCTGCACGCGCTGCTCAACGAGCGCGCGCGGCTGGCGCGTGCGGTGGGCGTCTCGAAGAGCAAGCAGGGAAGGCTCGTCGACTTCTACCGGCCCGAGCGAGAGGCTCAGGTGCTGCGCATGGCGCTCGAGCGCAACGCCAAGGCGCGCGAGGCGGGTGCGCTGCGCGACGACGAGGTGGTACGGCTGTTCCGCGAGATCATGTCGGCCTGCCTCGCCCAGGAAGAACCGCTCAAGATCGGCTTCCTCGGCCCCGAGGGCACCTTCTCGCAGGCCGCGGTCTACAAACATTTCGGTCATTCGGCGCGTGCGCTCGCGCTCGGTTCCATCGACGAGGTGTTCCACGAGGTGGAGGCGGGCAACGCCGACTTCGGCGTGGTGCCCATCGAGAACTCGACCGAGGGCAGCGTCAACCACACGCTCGACCGGTTCCTGTCCTCGCCGCTGCGCATCTGCGGCGAGGTGGAGCTGCGCATCCGTCAGAACCTCATGGGCCGCATGCGCTCGATCGCCGATGTGAAGCGCGTCTGCAGTCATCCGCAGTCGCTCGCACAGTGCCGCGAGTGGCTCAACGAACACCTGCCCGACGCCGAGCGCGTCCCGGCATCGAGCAACGCCGAAGCGGCGCGCCGCGCGCGCGATGAGAAGGGCACCGCGGCCATCGCCGGTATCACCGCGGCCGAGGTCTACTCGCTCGAGGTGCTGGCGGCCGACATCGAGGACCGCCCCGACAACACCACGCGCTTCCTCGTGGTCGGCAAGCGCAGCTTCGGGCCGAGCGGCAAGGACCGCACCACGCTGTTGCTCTCCACCGGCCACACCGAAGCGCCCGGCGCGCTGCACCGGCTCCTCGAGCCGCTCGCGCGCAACCGCGTGAGCCTGACGCGCATCGAGTCGCGGCCCTCGCAGCGTCGCAAGTGGGACTATGTGTTCTTCATCGACCTCGAGGGCCATGCCGAGGATCCGCCGGTCGCGCGCGCGTTGGCGCGCCTCAAGGACCGCGCCTCGCTGTTCCGCGTGCTCGGGTCCTATCCGCGCGCCGTCCTTTGAGGGCCGTCGTCTGAGCTCCGCCACGCCGACTGCTGCCTGGCGCGTCGCGCCTGCGGCCGCTGCGCGCGGTCGGCTGCGCATCCCGGGTGACAAGTCGGTGTCGCACCGCGCCTTGATGCTGGGCGGCATCGCCCGCGGGGCCACCCGCATCGAGGGCTTCCTCGAGGGCGAGGACTGCCTCGCGACGCTCGGTGCGCTGCGCTCGCTCGGGGTGCCGATCGCGCGTCCGGCACCGGGTGTGGTCGAGGTGCAGGGTGTGGGACCCGACGGTCTCAAGGGCTGCACGCAGGCGCTCGACATGGGCAACGCCGGCACGGCGATGCGGCTCTTCATGGGGCTGCTCGCCGGTCAGACCTTCGACTCGACGCTCGTCGGCGACTCTTCGCTCATGCGCCGTCCGATGGAGCGCGCCGCCGTGCCGCTGCGGCTGATGGGCGCGTACATCGAGACCCGCGAGGGCCGTCCGCCGGTGCACATCCGCGGCGGCCAGCGTCTGCAGGGCATCGACTTCTCCATGCCGGTAGCGAGCGCGCAGGTGAAGTCCGCCGTGTTGCTCGCCGGGCTGTACGCCGACGGCGAGACCCGGGTCACCGAACCTGCCGTCACCCGCGACCATACCGAGCGCATGCTGCGCGGCTTCGGCGTCGACATCCGGCGCGAGGGCGCGACTGCGATCCTGCGCGGCGGCCAACCGCTCACCGGCGCACGCGTCGCCGTGCCCGGCGATTTCTCCTCGGCAGCGTTCTTCATGGTCGCGGGCAGCATCGCCGGCGCGGGCGAGCTCGTGCTCGAGGATGTGGGCCTCAACCCCACGCGCACCGGCCTGCTAGAACTGCTGCTCGCGATGGGCGCCGACATCACGGTCACCGATCGGCGCGACGACGGTCCGGAACCGATCGGCACGCTCATCGTGCGCCCGGCGCGGCTGCGCGGCATCGAGGTGCCCGAGCATGTGGTGCCGCTCGCCATCGACGAGTTCCCGGTGTTCTTCGTCGCGGCGGCCTGCGCGGAAGGTCCCTCGCTGCTGCGCGGCGCCGAGGAGCTGCGCGTCAAAGAAAGCGATCGGCTCGCGGTGATGGCCGAGGGCCTGCGTGCGCTCGGGGTCGAGCACGAACTGCTGCCGGATGGCATGCGGCTCGCCGGTCGCGGCGGCGCGGGGCCGGTGTTCCGCGGCGGCGCCGTGGACAGCCACGGCGACCACCGCATCGCCATGTCCTTCGCCATCGCCTCGCTGCAGGCCGCCGGGGACATCCGCATCGCTGATGTCGCCAATGTCGCGACCTCGTTCCCGGGCTTCGCCGACCTCGCGCGCGGCATCGGCCTGTCGCTGGAGGCTGTGTGAGCGCCCCGGAAAGGTCCGCAACACCCGTGCCGGTGGTGGCGGTCGACGGCCCTTCGGGGTCCGGCAAGGGCACGGTCTGCCGGCGGCTTTCCGGGCGGCTCGGTTGGCACCTGCTCGACAGCGGCGCGCTCTACCGGCTGACGGCCCTCGCGGGGCGGCGAGCTGGCTTGGGTCCGGAGGACCGGGAGGGTCACGCCGCGCTCGCCGGTCGCATGGCCGTGGTGTTCGGGGTGGCCCCGGACGGCGGGGAGCTCATCACCCTCGACGGTGAGGACGTCACCCGGCTCGTCAGGGCTGAGGAGACGGGGCAGGGGGCCTCCAGGGTCGCCGCCTGGCCGGAGGTCCGTACCGCCCTGATGGGGCGCCAGCGGGCCTTTGCCGAGCCCCCTGGCCTGATCGCCGACGGGCGTGACATGGGCACCGTGGTCTTCACCGATGCCCCCCTCAAGATCTTCCTCACCGCGAGCGCCGACGAGAGGGCACTCCGGCGCCATAAGCAGTTGAAAGACAAGGATTCCGCTGTTAGTCTTGCCGCCCTTTCGCGGGAGATCGCCGAGCGTGACCTGCGGGATTCAACCCGCAGCGTGGCACCGCTCAGGCCTGCGTCCGACGCGTTCGTGATCGACTCCACCGGCATCGCCGTGGAAGAGATCGTCGAACGGGTGATCGAACTCGGACGCGCGCGCGCCTTGTGGCGCTGACCCTCCGAAACCTTCGATCGGTTTTCCAAGGCGGCTCGGCATGGATGCCGGGCCTTGTGTGCAACCCCCCGCGGCCGCGGAACATGGCCATCGGGACAACCCCGCGGTGCTCCGGCACCGCACGAGAGACAAGATGACCGAATCATTCGCACAACTGTTCGAACAGAGTCTGGCCAGCCAGCGCATCCGCCCGGGCCAGATCCTCTCCGGCCTCATCGTCGACGTCGGCACCGACATGGTGATCGTGAACGTCGGCCTGAAGTCCGAGGCCGTGATCCCCGTCGAGCAGTTCAAGAACGAGCATGGCGAGATCGAGGTGAAGGCCGGCGACATGGTCGAGGTCGCCCTCGATGCCGTCGAGGACGGCACCGGCGAGACCCGCCTGTCGCGCGAGAAGGCCAAGCGCGCCCGCACCTGGACCCGCCTCGAAGAGGCGTTCAACAACGCCGAGATCGTCACCGGCATCATCACCGGTCGCGTCAAGGGCGGCTTCACCGTCGAGATCGAGCATGTCCGCGCGTTCCTGCCGGGTTCGCTCGTCGATGTGCGCCCGGTCCGCGACACCGCCTACCTCGAGAACAAGCCGCTCGAGTTCAAGGTCATCAAGCTCGACCAGAAGCGCAACAACGTCGTCGTGTCGCGCCGCGCGGTCGTGGAGCAGGAGTTCTCCGCCGAGCGCAGCGCGCTCATGGACAACCTGCAGGAAGGCTCGGTCGTCAAGGGCACCGTCAAGAACCTCACCGACTACGGTGCGTTCGTGGACCTCGGCGGCATCGACGGCCTGCTGCACATCACCGACATGGCCTGGAAGCGCGTCAAGCATCCGTCCGAGGTCGTCAAGGTCGGCGACGAGATCGATGTGCGCATCCTCAAGTTCGACCGCGAGCGTTCGCGCGTCAGCCTCGGCCTCAAGCAGATGGGCGCCGATCCCTGGGAGAACATCGCCCGCCGTTACCCGCCCAACACCCGCGTGTTCGGCAAGGTCACGAACATCGCCGACTACGGCGCGTTCGTGGAGATCGAGGACGGCGTCGAGGGCCTGGTCCACGTGTCCGAGATGGACTGGACCAACAAGAACGTCAACCCCTCCAAGGTCGTGCAGACCGGTCAGGAGGTCGAGGTCATGGTGCTCGACTGCGACGAGGAGCGTCGGCGCATCAGCCTCGGCCTCAAGCAGTGCGCGTCCAACCCGTGGCGCGAGTTCTCCGAGAACCACAACCGCGGCGACAAGGTGTCGGGTCAGATCAAGTCGATCACCGACTTCGGCATCTTCATCGGCCTGCCGGGCAACATCGACGGTCTCGTGCACCTCTCGGACATCTCCTGGGATGTCGCGGGCGAGGAGGCTGTGCGCAGCTTCCAGAAGGGTCAGACGATCGAGGCCATGGTGCTCGCGATCGACCCCGAGCGTGAGCGCATCAGCCTCGGCATCAAGCAGCTCGCGAAGGACCCCTTCGCCGGCTACATCGCCGACAACCCGAAGGGCAGCATCGTCCGCGGCGTCGTCAAGGAAGTGGACGCACGCGGCGCGGTCATCGACCTCGGCAACGGCATCGAGGGCCAGCTGCGTGCCTCGGACATCGGTCGCGACCGTGTCGAGGACGCGCGCCAGTTCCTGAGCGTGGGCGACGAGGTCGAGGCCAAGTTCATGGGCGTCGACCGCAAGACCCGCAGCATCTCGCTCTCCATCAAGGCCAAGGAGGCCCATGAGGAGGCGGAGGCGATGCAGAGCTACCGTTCGGAGCAGGGTCCGGCCACCGCCGGCACCAGCCTCGGCGAGCTGCTCAAGGCGCAGATCCGCTCGGACGCTGACAAGGGCTGAACCCGGAGCGCCGCGTCCCCGTGAGGGGGCGCGGCGCGCCGTCGGCTTCGACGCGGGGACGCACGGGGCAGGGCATGACGAAATCCGAACTCATCGAGCTCATCACCGCCAAGCAGAAGCATCTGCCGGCGAAGGATGTCGAGCTCGCGCTCAAGCAGATGCTCGAGATCATGAGCGATGCGCTGGCCGCCGGCGAGCGCATCGAGATCCGCGGTTTCGGCAGCTTCTCCCTGCACTTCCGTCCGCCGCGCCAAGGCCGCAACCCGAAGACCGGTGAGGCCGTCGCGCTCTCCGGCAAGTATGTCCCGCACTTCAAGCCGGGCAAGGACCTGCGCGAGCGGGTCAACGACGGGATCGCCCAGCCCATCCGGGACTGACACCGCGACGCCGCTAGCCGGCGTGCGCGCGCCGCGGCGCGCATTTCTGCACGGATACACCTGATCTGGACCTCGCCGAGAGCGGGGTCCGCGCGTAGCCTCCCAGAGACCAAGAGGGGGTGCGCCATGTCCCATCGGTTCCCTGTCGCGTCGTCCGTGGCGATGCTGATGCTCGCCGTGCTTTCCCTGTCCGCCTGCGGCGCGGCGCGCGCGCAGGCGGCGGCAGGGCCCGGCGTCGATCTCAACGCCGCCGACGCGGCGACGCTTGCGCGCGAGCTGCAGGGCATCGGCGAGTCGCGCGCCCGCGCCATCGTCGAGCATCGGCGTCGGCACGGACCGTTCCGTTCGGTCGACGAGCTCGCGCTGGTGCGGGGCATCGGCCCCAAGACCGTCGAGCGCAACCGTGCGCGGCTGCGCATCGGTGGCGGAGTGCCCGCCGGCACGACCGAGGTCACGGTGTCACGCCCGTCCGCCCGGACCTCCTCCCGACGGCAGGACGAGGGACCGATCATCATCGAGGGCCTGCCGCGCGAGGGCGGATGACGGTGGTTTATCATGCCGTCCTCGAGCGCCGTGCGGCGCAGGCAGGCCCCTCAGGCGGGGCGAGGGAACGGACGGCATGCGCAGACGCTCACCCATCCAGACGGCGGTTTTCCCGGTCGCGGGCCGCGGCACGCGCTTCCTGCCGGCCACCAAGGCGAGCCCGAAGGAGATGCTGCCGGTCGTCGACAAGCCGCTGATCCAGTACGCGGTGGAGGAAGCCCTCGCCGCGGGCGCGCGCCGGCTGGTGTTCGTCACCGGCGCCTCCAAGCGCGCCATCGAGGACCACTTCGACTCCGACCAGGAGCTCGAGCAGCTGCTCGAGCAGCAGGGCAAGTCGGACCTGCTGCGTCAGCTGCGCAGCGTGCTGCCGAGCTATGCCACCTGCATCTACATCCGCCAGCCGGCGCCGCTCGGTCTCGGCCACGCGGTGCTCTGCGCTCGGCCGGCGGTGGGCGACGAGCCTTTCTTCGTGCATCTCGCCGACGACCTCATCGACGCCGAGCAGCCGGTGCTCGCGCAGATGTCCGATGTCTACGCGGCGCGGCAGGCGAGCGTGATCGGTTGCCAGGTCGTGCCCCGTGCCGAGACCGGCAAATACGGCATCGTCGCCACGCAGGGCCGCGGCGACACGCGGCGCATCCACGGCATCGTCGAGAAGCCGCGGCCGTCCGCTGCACCCTCGACGCTGGCGGTGGTGGGGCGCTACCTGCTCACGCCGCGCATATTCGACCATCTCGAGCGCATCGGACGCGGCGCGGGCGGCGAGATCCAGCTCACCGACGGCATCGCCCGACTGCTCGACGAGGAGGCGGTGTACGCACACCGTTTCGTGGGCACCCGTTACGACTGCGGCAGCAAGCTCGGCTATCTGCAGGCCACCGTCGACTACGCGCTGGCGCACCCGGAGCTCGGCGCCGCCTTCGGCGCCCACCTGCGGCGCGTGGTTCAGGGACGGCCCAAGAAGAGATAGTACGCGCGGCGGCCGCCCTCGCCGAAGCCCACCGCGAGGTAGAGCGGTCCCAACGCCGTATCGGCCGCCATGAAGACCGATGCGCCTGCGATCCACCGGTCCTCGACGGCGACGCGCGCGGTGCGCGCCGAGATCGAGTTCAGCTGTTCGTTGGCCCGCCCCGCCTCAAGCGACCCGCCGATGTAGAACGCCTTGGCGGCCGCACCGCCGCCCTCCAACTGATAGGCGTACACGGAGCGACCGAACGCCACACGGTTGGCGAGGATCTGGCGCTCGGCGAAGCCCGAGATGTTCTGGAATCCGCCGAGCGTGAAGGACTCAACCAGCGGCAGGTCGCTGCCGAAGGCGGTGCCGTAGCGCGCCGTGAACGACAGGCTGTGGCGGTCGCGGCCGAAGGCCTGCTGCAGTTCCACGCCGCCTTTGCGGTATCCGAGGTCGTCGTCGAAGACCTCGAGGGCCTGCTCCAGCGATACGGTCGCGTACAGGCCGCTGCGCGGGAACTCCCAGTCGTCGAGCCGATCGACGGTGTAGCGCAGCAGGGCGACATTGCCGGCGCTGCTCTTGTCGCCGAGGTCCACGCCGCTCTCGCGCCGCTGGTCGTACCAGGAGCGCTGCAGACCGAACTGGATCTCGGCGTCCGTGAAGTAGCGGCTGCGCATGCCGATGCCGGCGCGCAGCACGGAGTTGCGATAGCTCGCCGCGGCGTCCTGGTCGAGGTAGAGCGTGTCGATCCGGCGGCGGGCGTCGATGTAGGCGCTGCCGAGCCAACGTCGCTGCAGGTCGACCGGCTGCAGCAGCTCGGTGCGCACGCCCATCAGGTCGCCGAGGGCCACCGAGGTGCGCCATTCCAGGCCTTTCCGGTTGAGCCAGGTGGCGCGCAGGTCGCCGACCAGGCTGAAGCCGCTGTTGCCCTCGAGGTTGGTGCCGAGCGAGGTGCCGAAGCGCAGGTAGTTCGGTCCCCAGCTCTTCTCCCGCGGTTCGATGATCACGGCATCGGCGCCGCTACGCGACTCGGTGCGCAGGGTCACCTGCTCGAAATCATCGGTGGCGTAGAGCGCCTCGACCGCATCCTCGACGACACGCTCCGGCGGCGAGGTCTGTCTCACGGCCTCGAACACCGCCTGCACGCTCTGCGGATCCACGGACTTCAGGCCGTCGGTCTTGACGACCACCGTCGCCGGGCCACCCGTATCGGGGATGCGGCGCGGCAGCTTGGCGGTACGCCACGCCTGCCACTCGGCGTCCGGGACGGCGAACGCGGCGAGACGGTCGGCCACCTTGCGGGCCGCACGCTCGCCGATCCCGACCGTGGTCCAGGCCTCCTTGAAGTTCGCGGCGCTGTAGTCGCCGAGCTCCGGCGTGATGAGCAGATCCTGCGGCCCGAGCTGCGCGAGCGAGGCGTTGACGTTCTGGTCGGTGAGGATGTTGATCATCTGCGCGGTGACGCCGACCAGCGACTGCACCTGTTCGCGCGGCATCAGCGTGGTGCCGAGGTTGACGGCGATGACGCGCGCCGCACCCAGCTTGCGCGCGATGTCGACGCCGAGGTTGCGCACCAAGCCGCCGTCGACCAGCAGCCTGCCGTCGATCTCCTGCGGCGCGAAGGCCCCCGGCACCGACATGCTGGCGCGCACGGCGGCGTTGAGACTGCCCTTGTCCAGCACCACCATCTGGCCCGTGGTGATATCGGTGGCGATGGCGCGGTAGGGGATGGGCAGCTCGTCGAAGGAGGCGCGGGTGACGGGCGGACCTAGCAGGCGCTGCAGGAAACCCTCCAACTGCTGGCCGATGACCGCACCGCCCGGCAGCAACGCACCCTGCTTGCCGACGCCGATCTCGGCGCCGATGGCGCGCTCGCGCTCGAGCTCCTTGCTGCGCCAGGACCGCCGTGGTCGCGGCGGCTGGTCGCCGAGCACCACATCCCAGTCGGCGGTCTTGAGGGCGTCTTCCATCTCGACGATGGTCGTGCCCGAGACCCATGAGGCGCCGACGATCGAGCCCATGCTGGTGCCGACCACGCAGTCGATGGGCACCCGCAGCTCCTCGAGCACCTTGAGGACGCCCACATGCGCGGCACCGCGGGCGCCGCCGCCGCTCAGCACCAGGCAGGTCTTGGGGCGGGGCGTCATCGCCGATGTCTGCGCCTGCGCCGCGGCGGTCGAGGTCAGGGTCAGGGCCGCCAGGGCCGCGGCGAGGGCCGCGGCGAGCGACGCGATCGGGGTGCGGGAACGGATGGGCAGTGTCATGGTCCTAATGCTATCTTCCTGCGGTTACCCCGTACGAGCCAAAACGCGAAGGAGTGGTGTCTTGCCGATGCTTGCCTATGAATCCCCCTGGATGGACGACGACCTGCAGACCTTCCGCGAGACCGTCGCCCGATTCGTCGAGACCGAGATGGTGCCGAACGACCCGAAGTGGCGGGCCCAGCACGGTGTCGGCAAGGAGATCTGGCGCAAGGCCGGCGAGATGGGGCTGCTGTGCCTCGACCTGCCCGCCGAATACGGCTGCGGCGGCGGTGACTTCCGTCACGAGGCCGTGCTCTACGAAGAGCTCTCGCGTCGGGGTCTCTCGGGCTTCGGCCAGGGCGTGCACAGCATGTGCGCGCACTATGTCTACAACTACGGCACCGAGGCGCAGAAGCAGCGCTGGCTGCCGCGCATGGCGCGCGGCGAGCTCATCGGCGCCATCGCGATGACCGAGCCCGGTGCCGGTTCGGACCTGCAGGGCGTGCGCACGCGTGCCGTGCTCGAGGGCGACCACTACCGCATCAACGGCTCGAAGATCTTCATCACCAACGGCGGTCAGGCGTCGCTCCTGATGCTGGTCACGCGCACCAACACCGAGGACCGCAAGCGCGGTCTGTCGCTGATCATGGTCGAGACCGAGAACCTGCCGGGTTACCGCGTCGGCCGCGTGCTCGACAAGATGGGCATGCCGGCGCAGGACACCGCGGAACTCTTCTTCGAGGATGTGCGCGTCCCCGCCGATTGTCGGCTCGGCGCCGAGGAAGGCCTCGGCATGTACCAGCTGATGGGTGATCTGCCCTATGAGCGGCTCGTCATCGCGCTGTGCGGTGTCGGCGCGATGGAAGGCGCGGTCGCCGAGACCTCGAAGTATGTGAAGGAGCGCAAGGCCTTCGGTCAGGTCATCGGCCAGATGCAGCACATCCGCTTCAAGCTCGCCGAGTGCGCGACCATCACCCGCGTGGCGCGCGTCTTCGTCGACGACTGCATCATGAAGCTGATGCAGGGCAAGCTCGACACCGAGACCGCCTCGATGGCCAAGTATTGGGTGACCGACATGCAGCAGCAGGTCATCGACGAGTGCGTGCAGCTGCACGGCGGCTACGGCTACATGAACGAGTACCTCGTCTGCCGCATGTTCGCCGACTCGCGTGTGCAGCGCATCTACGGCGGCACCAACGAGATCATGAAGGAGCTGATCTCGCGCTCGGTCTGAGTCAGAGCGCCAGCGCGAGCAGCGTCGCCTGACGGATCGCGCGCTTGGCGTCGAGCTCGGCCGCCTCGTCGGCGCCGCCGACGACATGCACCGCGAGACCGGCGGCGCGCAGCGGCGCCTCGAGTTCGCGCAGCGGCTCCTGGCCGGTGCAGAGCACGATGTCGTCGACCGAGAAGGTGCGCGGCGCGCCGTCCACCGTGGTGTGCAGGCCGGCATCGTCGACGCCGAGGTACTGCACGCCGCCCAGCATCTCCACGCGCTTCATCTTGAGCGCGGCCCGGTGGATCCAGCCCGTGGTCTTGCCGAGCCCCGCGCCGGGACGGCCCGGTTTGCGCTGCAGCAGATGCACGGTGCGCGCGGGCGGTGCGGGCTGGGCGGCGAGCCCTTCGATGCCGCCGCGGAACTCGGCGGGATCGCCGACGCCCCATTCCCGTCGCCACGCGTCGATGTCGAGCGAGGGCGAGTGGCCTTCGTGCACCAGGAATTCCGCGACATCGAAGCCGATGCCGCCCGCGCCGACGATCGCGACGCGCGCGCCGACCTTGCGCCGACCGGTGAGCACATCGAGATAGCCGCAGACGCTCGGGTGGTCCTGGCCCGGGATGCGCGGATCGCGCGGCAGCACGCCGGTCGCGAGCACCACATCCGTGTAGCCGCCGGCCGCGAGCTGCGCGGCATCGACACGCTCGCCGAGGCGCAGCGTCACGCCCGTCCCGCGGATCCGCTCGCGGAAGTAGCGCAGCGTCTCCTCGAACTCCTCCTTGCCGGGGATGCGCTTGGCGAGGTTGAACTGGCCGCCGATCTCGTGCGCGGCCTCGAACAACGTCACCCGATGACCCCGCTCGGCGAGCGTCACCGCGGCGGCGAGACCGGCGGGACCTGCGCCGACCACCGCGATGTCGCGCGCGGCGGCGGCGGGGCGGGACACGATCTCGGTCTCGTGGCAGGCGCGCGGGTTGACGAGGCAGGACACGGTCTCGCCATGGAACGCATGGTCGAGGCAGGCTTGGTTGCAGGCGATGCAGGTGTTGATCGACTGCGCGCGACCGGCGGCGGCCTTGGCCACGAACTCGGCGTCGGCGAGCAGCGGGCGCGCCATCGACACCATGTCGGCGTCGCCGGCGGCGAGCAGCCGTTCGCCGACCTCGGGCGCGTTGATGCGGTTGGTCACGCACACCGGGATGTCGAGGCCTTGGGCGCGCAGGTCCTGCCTCAGCTTGCGGGTGACCCAGGCGAACGCGGCGCGCGGCACCGAGGTCGCGATGGTCGGGATGCGTGCCTCATGCCAGCCGATGCCGGAGTTGAGGATGGTGGCGCCCGCGGCGGTCACGGCCTTGGCGAGCCGTAGCACTTCGTCCCAGGTCTGCCCGTCCGGGACGAGGTCCAGCAACGAGATGCGGTAGACGATGATGAAGTCGGGACCCAGCGCGGCGCGTGTGCGGCGCACGATCTCCACCGGCAGCCGCATGCGGTTGGCGTAGTCGCCGCCCCAACGGTCGTCGCGGCGGTTGGCGTGCAGCGCGAGGAACTGGTTGATGAAGTAGCCCTCCGAGCCCATCACCTCGACGCCGTCGTAGCCGGCCTCGCGCGCGAGCGTCGCGCAGCGCACGAACGCCGCGATCTGCTCCTCGACGCCCTCGTCGGTGAGCGCGGCGGGCGCGAACGGCGTGATCGGCGACTGGATGGGCGAGGGCGCGACGATCTCCGGGTGGTAGCCATAGCGTCCGGCGTGCAGGATCTGCAGCGCGATCCGTCCGCCCTCGCGGTGCACGGGATCGGTGATCCGGCGATGCGCGAGCGCCGCTTCCGGCGTGTCGAGCACGCCCGCGCCGCGGGCGGTGCGCCCGGCCGCGTTCGGCGCGAAGCCTCCGGTGACGATCAGACCCACGCCGTGGCGCGCGCGCTCGGCGAAGAACGCACCGAGGCGGGCGAAGTCCGCCGGGTCATCCTCGAGGCCGGTGTGCATCGAGCCCATCAGCACCCGGTTGCGCAGCGTCGTGAAGCCGAGGTCGAGGGGCTCGAGCAGTCGGGGATAGAGGGTCATCGCATCCCTGCCTTGATGGCCAGATCGTAGGTGGCTGCGACGAGGCCGGGCATACGCGCGACCATGCGCGTCGCATGCGCGCTGGCGGCCGTGCCGTCGCGGACGCGGCCGGCGATGCCCTGCAGGATGCAGGCGAGCCGGAACGCGTTGTAGGCGAGATACCAGTCGAGGTGCGCGATGCCGTCGCGGCCCGTGTGCCGGCAGTAGATCCCGACCGCGTCCTCGAGGGTCGGGATGCCGAGCGCGCGGCAGTCGGCGCCGGCGAGCGGCGAACGCAGCTCGGGCGGTAGCGCCCAGTTGAGCAGGAAGTAGCAGAGGTCGGCGAGGGGATCGCCGAGCGTGGAGAGCTCCCAGTCGAGCACGGCGAGCACCCGCGGCTCGACGGCATGCAGCACGATGTTGTCGAGCCGGAAATCGCCGTGCACGAGGCGGGCCTCGTCGCCGGGCGGGAGGGTCGTCGGCAGCCACGCCATGACGCGGTCCATCTGCGGATGGCGCTCGGTCTCGCTCTGGCGATACTGGCGGCTCCAGCGGTCGACCTGCCGGGCGAGATAGTTGCCGGGCTTGCCGTAGTCGCCGAGTCCGATGGTGGTCGGCTCGAAGGAATGCAGGCGCGCGAGGGTCGCGATCATGTCGCCGTACACCGCGCTGCGGTGCGCGGCGGTGACGCCCGGCATCAGGTCGTCCCAGACGATGCGTCCCTCGGCCATCGCCATCACATAGAACGCCGTACCGATGACGCCGTCGTCGGTGCAGAGCGCGTACGGTCGCGCGACGGGGAAGCCGGTCGGATACAGGGCCGCGATCACGCGGTGCTCCCTGTCCACCGCATGCGCCGAGGGCAGCAGCTTGCCGGCAGGCTTCTTGCGCAGCACGTACTTCCGGTCCGGGGTGACGAGCTGGTAGGTGGGGTTGGACTGCCCGCCCTTGAACTGCAGCACCGTCAACGGTCCCGCGTAGCCCTCGACATGCGCGCGCAGCCAGGCGTCGAGCGCGGCCTCATCGAGCCGATTGGTGGGCTCGACGCTTTTCACGCCGCTGAACGCCGCCGCCGCGTCGATGCGTTCTGTGCTCAAGGGGCCGTCCCCGGCAGGGCGCGCCCTTGCGGCGATGCCGCGGCGTGGAACTCGGTGGCGATGCGCGCCACCAGCTGTGCGACCGGCAGCACGGCGTCGACACCGCTCACGGAGTGCCCGGCGCTCCACAGATCGCGCCAACGGGCGGGAGGAGGGGCAGCACCGCCATGCACCTGCGCTGCGGTCGCGCGGCCCAGTTCCTCGGGGATCGCGTCCGGGTCGAGGCCGGCGGCCGCCAGCGACGGGCGGAGCATGCTGGTCGGCAGGCCGGTGAAGGCGGAGGTGAGCAGCACATCGTCCATGCCGCTCTCGACGAGCATCTTTTTGTAGGCCGCGGGCGCGGGGCTCTCCTCGGTGGCGATGAACCGCGTGCCCATGTAGCCGAGGTCGCAGCCGAGCGTGACCGCGGCTCGCAGCGCGACGCCGTCGGCGAGACCGCCCGCGAGCACCACCGGACCGTCGAAGAATCCGCGTACCGCGCGCGCGAAGGCGAAGCCGTTGAGGTGGCCAGTCTGTCCGCCGGCGCCCGCGGTGAGCAGCACGAGACCGTCGACACCGGCCGCCAAGGCTTTCCGCGCGTGCGCGACCGAGGCGACATCGGCGAACACCAGCGCGCCCGCGTCGTGCAGCGGTCCGACCACCGCGGCGGGCGAACCGACGCTCGTGATCACCATCTCGACGCGGTGTGCGCAGAGCCGCTCCAGGTGCTCGCGGAGGTCAGGGCGGCGGATCACGAGGTTGGCGCAGAACGGCGCGTCGTCCGGCCCGAGCTCCGCACGCAACCGCGCGAGCCAGCCGTCGAGCTCCTCGGGCGTCCGGCAGTTCGCGGTCGGGAAGGCACCGATCACGCCGGCTCGACAGGCGGCGATGACGAGCCGCGGATCGGACACGGTGAACATCGGCGCAGCGATCAGCGGCAGCGACAGCCGCCGTGCGAGGCTCTGGGGCAGCGACATTCAGTTGACCTGACGGTCCCGTCCCGCCCAGTACGGTGCGCGCAGCACCGCCTTGTCCACCTTGCCGAGCGGCGTCAGCGGCATGCGCTCGACGAACTCGAAGGACTTGGGGACATGGGTCGAGCCTTTGCGTTCCTTGATCCAGGCGGCGAGCGCGTCGGCGTCGGGGGTCTCGCCGGGCTTCGCCACCACCAACGCCTTCACGGCCTCGCCCCATTTCGGGTCGGGGACCCCGATCACGGCGGCGCGCGCCACCGCCGGGTGCGCGGTGAGGACGTCTTCGATGTCCCGCGGGTAGATGTTGAAGCCGCCCGAGATGATCATGTCCTTTTTGCGGTCGACGAGATACAGCCGCCCCTCGGCGTCGCGCCAGGCGATGTCGCCGGTGTGGATCCAGCCGTCGCGGATGGTCTCCGCGGTGGCCTCGGGCTGCTTCCAGTAGCCCTGCATCGCATAGGGGGAGCGCACGCAGACCTCGCCGCGCTCGCCTTGCGCGACCTCGCGACCGTCGTCGTCGAGCAGCCGCACCTCGCAGTCCACCGTGGGATGACCGGCGGAGGCGAGCAGCTCCGGGCGCGCGGCGTCATGGTCCTCGGGGGCGAGGGTCGAGATGACGAAGCACTCCGTCTGGCCGTAGAGCTGGCAGAACACCGGGCCGATGCGCTCGAGCGCTTCCTGCAGCCGTGTCGGCGACATCGGCGACGCCCCGTAGACCAGCAGCTCGAGCGAGCGCAGGTCCTCGGGCCGCCACGAAGGATCGTCGAGCAGCGCGTAGATCATCGAGGGGACGAGCAGCGTGAGATTGGCGCCGCCGTCGCGGATGCGACGCGCGACCGCTTCCGGCGCGAACCCGGGCAGCAGCTCGATCGTGCCGCCCTTGGCGAGCACCGGTCCCACGAAGAGCCCCGCGGCGTGGCTGATGGGCGCCGCCGCCAGGTACACCGGGCGGCGCGGCAGCGGGAAGTTGGCCATCACCGAGACGATGCCGGCCGCGAGTTCCCGTTGGCTGCGCAGCACGCCTTTGGAGCGGCCGGTGGTGCCGCCGGTGTAGTTGAGGGCGCCGATGTCGTCGGGCTGGGAGAGGTCGACCGCCGTGTGCGTGCCCGCCATCGCCTCGGCGAGGAGATCCGTGCCGTAGCCCGCGGGGCCGAGCGTGAAACGGGCGCGCACCTCGGCCTTGGCGGCGAGTTCGGCGGCGCGGTCGCCGAAACGCGCCGCATCCACCAGCAGCACGGTGGCGCCGGCGTCGGCGAGCTGCGCCGTGTGGTCCTGCACCGAGGCGAGCGGATGCAGCGGCGTCGCCGCCGCCCCGAGCGCATTGGCGGCGACCCCGGCGCACCAGGACTCGAAGCGGTTGGCGGCGAGCCCGGCGACCACATCGCCGCGACCTACGCCGGCTCGGGCGAACACGCCCTGCATCCGTCCGATCAGGTCCAGCGTCGCCGCGTAGCTCACCTCGCGGCCGTCGCTGCGGAAGGCGATGCGCTGCGGATGGCGGGCGAGCGCCTCGAGGATGAGGCGGGTGCTGGTGGGCATCGTCTGCCAGAGCGGGGGCATGTCAGCGTCTCGCGAAACAGCTATCGAAGAAACGGAGGGTCGCGGCATGCGCGCGTTCCTCCTCGCGCCGCTGCTCGTCGGTCTTCGCGCCGCGCCCCGCGCGCGCGCCGAATTCGCCCTCGCGGCCCCAGTAGAAGCCGTGCAGGCTTTTGTCCACGGCGACGATCTCCGCGGGGTTCCCCGCGCGGGCGAGCGCATCGATGAGGCCTTGCACCATCACTGGCGGCACCTGCTCGTCGGCGCGGCTCGTCAGCAGCAGCACGCGGGCACGGATCTTCGCGGCGTCGGCCTGCGAGGAGTGCGCGACGAGCAGCTGCTCCGGGGTCTGCTGGGCGCGCTGCGACGCCCTGCTTACGGCGAGCTGCAGCCGTTCACGGGTCGCACCCATCCACGCCTCCGCCCCGGGCGAGATCTGCGACCAGGGCGGCTGCGTCTTGTCACCGAAGAACGCCGGCGGATGCGTGAGGAAGGGCGAACCGGCGCCGACGCACTTCATGGCGGTCGGGTCGAGCACCGCAGCGCGCAGCGTAAGGCGGCCGCCGTTGCTGCCGCCGAACACGCCGACGCGGCGCGGGTCGGCCTTCGGCAGCTGGGCGGCGTAGCGCACGGCGTCCACGAGGTCGGTCTCCTCGGCCCCGAACCAGTCGTTGCGGTAGCCCGGCGCGAGGATGATCCAGTCCTTGAGGTTGAAGAGCTGCACCATGGGCGCATCGCTCGCCGGGTCGGCGACATTGCGCAGCACCTCGTAGCTGCGGTCGCCTTGGCCGCCGTGCACGGCGACGAGCACCGGGAAAGGTCCGGGGCCCGAGGGCATCGAGAGCACGGCCTTGAGCGGTCGGCCGTCGCGCGCGGGGAGGGTGATCTCGGTGACGGTACGCTGCGGCGCCGCAGCAGGCGCGGCGCTCGCAAGCGCGGGCTTCGACTGCGACGCCGAAGGGGCACCCGCGCAGGCGCCGAGCGCCAGAGACACGGACAGCGTAGTGATGGCGATCGCGTACAGACGGGTCATCGTGCTTCCTCGCATGGTGTCGCTCCGGTCCGGTGGACTCAAGGGGGCAGGGTGAGCGGACGCAGGAAATCCCAGATGTACGCCGGGCCGTCGACTTCGCGGCTGACGGAACCGCGCGCTTCGCCGAGTCCGGCTTCGCGTTGCAGCCGCGCAGGTGTGCGACCGTCGGTGCCGGGCATGGAATGGCCACCGCCGGTCACGGTCATCAGGCGCGTGGTGGCGGCGCATCGGACGCCGTCCTCCACGCGGATGGTGGTCCCGTCGTCGGGGAGCCTGTCCGGCCAGTCCTCGCGCGTGACGCGCTTCGGATCGCAACGGTTCGCTTTGCGCCAGAAGTCGAAGGTCGGCCGCGCACCGATGACGGTGCCGCGGTCCTGCCGGGTCGCCGCGGCGACCGCGCCTCCCGCGTAGGGCATCATGTCGTCGTCGGTGCCCGAGATGAGCAGCATCGGGATCGGTCGTGAGGGCTTGCAGCGGTCGACGAAGTTGGTCGGCAGGCTGCCCGAGACCGCCGCCCCGCCGGCCACGGCATCGGCGAGTTCGCAGGCGAGCCGCAGCGTCATCAGCGCACCGTTGGAGCCGCCGGTCACATAGATGCGCCGCGGGTCGGCGGTGCCGTCGGCGACGAAGCGCGCGATCATGGCGCGGAAGAATGCGACATCGTCCGGTGCACCGCCGCGCTCGAGCAGGAAACCGGTGTCGCGGCCGTCGTTCCAGCCGGCGCCGAGGCCGTTCGGATGCACGGTCACGAAGCCCTCGCGAGGCGCGATGTCCTGGAAGCGGTAGCGGAAGGTCACGCGGGCGTCCGAGGTGCCGCCGCCGTGCAGCACGAAGAGCAGCGGCCGCGGCTTTGGGGTCTCGAGGGCGGGCGCGACGAGCCAGTAGCTGCGCGTCCGCCCATCGACCTCCAAGGTCTGCTGCACCGCCCCGGCCGGCGTCGCTTTGGCGAGCGCCTGCTCGCGCGCCGAGGGCGCCGCAGCCGCGCCGTCGGCCTGCTGCGCCGTGGAGTGGACGGCCGCGACCGCCGTCAGACAGACGGCGACCGCGGCGACGGTCCGGGCGGTCATGCGCCGATCAGAACTTGTAGCCGACCGCCACGCGCCAGGTGCGCGGCTGGTTCTGCTGGGCGTTGAACGAGAGGTTGCCCGGCGAGATGTTGAAATAGCTCTCGTCGAGCACGTTCTTGCCGCTGAACACGAGACGCCAGCTGTCGCTCTCGACGCCGATCGAGGCGTCGACCAGGCTGACATCGTCCATCTTGTTGTTGTTGCTCGGGTCCTCGAAACCGCCGAACTCGCCGCGCCAGGCGAGCAGGGTGACGAGATCGAGGTCCTTGCCGACGGGCGTACGCCACGACAGCGAGGTGGCGGTGGTCCAATCGCGCAGCCGCTGCAGGCTCTTGCCGTCGATCGAGACCGTGGTCAGCGTGGTCGCGGGGTTCGTCTGCTGGTTGGCGTAGACGAAACCGCCGTCGTACTCGCCCTTCGCCCAAGCGAAGGCGAGACGCAGCGACAACGACCCCGCGCCGACCTCGAAGCGCTGCGCCAGTTCGCCGTCGACGCCGTACTGGAAGGAATCGCCGGCGCTCGCCAACACGCCGACGTTGCGGACGGTGTTGGTCGCGGCTGTGCCGGTGAACACCGCGTAGTTCACGAGGGTGCCCGTCTTGAGGTTGTAGTAACCGTTGAGCGAGTAGCGCAGGCCGCCGGCGAACCGGCCGCGCAGACCGGCTTCATAGGCCTTCACGAACTCCTCACCGTAGGACAGCGGCACGGCGATGTTGCTGACGCCGTCGCCCGGCTCGCCGATGTCGTTGTTGAAGCCGCCGGCGCGGAAACCCGTGCCGATGCGGCCGAACAGGTACTGCCGGTCGGCGTACTGCCAGGTGACCGAGGCGCTCGGCGTCCAGCGGTCGAAGGTCTCGGACGCGAGGATGTTGCGCGTCAGCTGCTCGTTGACCGTGGCGGTGGCGGGGTTGTCGAGACGGAAGACGTTAGACAGCCTGAAGTTCTTGTCGTCCTTGTTGTAGCGGGTGTCGACGCTCAGCTGCAGACGATCGCTCGGTCGCCAGTTGACGGCCGCATAGCCGGCGTATGACTTGTCGTCGACGCCGGAGTTCTCGACCCGGTAGCCGTTCCGGGCCGTGGTCTGCACGGTCGCGAGCGTGCAGGTCGGTGCGACCGTACAGTCGGCGGGCAGCGTCGTCGGGACATCGGTGATGCCGTCGAAGATCTCGTTGCGGTTCGCATCGGCGTAACGGTCGGTGCGGAAGGTGGAGTCGACCTTGTTGTATTCCGCGCCGACCAGCCAGTCGACGGCACCGCCGGTGCCCGACAGCAGGCGCAGGTCCTGCGTGAACCGCTCGAACTGCTCGGAGCCCTGCGCGACCGTCGGGATGAGACGCGCGACCTTGTTCGTGCCGAAGGCGTCGACGTCGGTGTTGGAGCGTGCGCCGCGTTCCCGCTGACCGGTGGTGGACTGCAGCGTGAAGTCGCCGAACTTCAAGCTCATCTCGAGCAGCCGCGTGTCGGTGGCGCGATCGAAGTAGCTGTCGGTGTCCACGGGCTTCGTGAACCGCGGCACCGAGAAGCCGGAGGGTGCGCCCGTCGGATTGTTCGGCGGGTCGTCGGTCGCCAGCACCTGGCCGAAGGCGACCACATTGGGGCCGAACTCGTCTGCACGTTCGATGAGCAGGTTCGCGTCGAAGGCATCAGAGGGCTGCCAGCCGAGCTGCAGGCGGTAACCGGAGGCGTTCTCCCGGTCGAGCGTCTTGCCCGTGATCGAGCTTTTGTAGAAGCCGCGCTGCTGGTTGGACTTCAGGCCGCCGAGGCGCAGGTTCAGGCTCTCGGCGAGCGGTACGTTGAGCACGATCTCGCCGGCCGAAGACTGGTTTGTGCCGTACTCGACATCGACCGATCCCTCGTACTTGTCGGTCGGGCGCTGCGAGACGATGTTGACGGCGCCGCCGAGGGCGTTGCGGCCGAAGAACGAGCCCTGCGGACCGCGCAGCACCGTCACGGAGCCGGCGTCGAAGAAATCGATGGGGATGAAGTTGCGCCCGCCGGCGTTGCCGCCCGGGATGAACATGCCGTTGCGGTAGAGGCCCGAGCCGGTCTCGGCGTTGTTCTGGCGCGCCGCGCCCTCGCCGCGGATCAGGAACTCGTCGTTGAAGCCCGAACCGTTGTCGATCACGGTGAGCGCCGGGGTGATGCGCGTCAGGTCCTTGCCGGAGCCGACATTCAACTCCCGCAGGTAGGACTCGTCGAAGTAGGAGATGGAGAGCGGGACGTCCTCGAGGCGCTCGGAGCGCTTGCGCGCCGTGACGACGACCTCTTCGAGCGTCGCGTCTGCGGCGGCGCCCGTCGCCTGCGCGCGGGTCGGCGCGGCGACCGAGAGGCCGGCGATCGTGGCGACGCCGGCGGCGAGGAGCGAGGTGGAAAGTCTGACGGTCATGGTGTTCCCCCAGGGTGATGCCCGACGATGCTTGCGCGGGACTAATCGGTACGGTGTAGTATCATTTATTCCGAAAATGAGTCAAGGCATCGGCGACCGCCGGAGGTCGTGTTGAGTCCACCCCTCAAGACCCGTTCAGCCAAGGTCGCGCATCTCCCTGCGGGTCGGCCGCCGCGCGGCGTCGCCGATGCGCGGCGGCAGGAGCGCGAGGATGAACTGCTGCGTGCGGCGGCAATGGTGTTGGCTCGCCGCGGTGTCCGCTCCACCTCGATGGACGCGCTGGCCGACGATATGGGGATACCCAAAAGCGTTCTATATAGGTACTTCGGCACCCGTGAGGCTCTGCTGGCCGCCATCCTCGGCGGTTTCGCCGCCCAGATGCGTGCGTTGCAGAGCCGGCCATGGCGCGGTCTGGGTCGCAACTTACGGGAGGTGGTGGCGCTGGCGCGCGCCAACCGCAGTGAATTCCTGCTGATCACCCGGCATTGCCCAGCGGATCCCGAGTACCGCTGCTATTTCGAGGACCTGCACACGAGCATCGTCGAGCGCACTGACGTGCTGCTGAAGGAGTCCAGCCACGCGCTGTCGGACGATGCCACGCTCCGTCAACTGTCGTCGCATGCCACCGCCGGGTTCCTCATCGATGCCGTCCTATGGTGGGTCGAACAGGGCGATGCTGCCCGTGACGACGACTTCGTGGCCTGGACCCGCAGGGCTATGGACACCATGTACGCCGGCTGGCAAGCGAGGCCCGAGATGCGCCCGACGCGTGCGCCGACGGATGCATCCGGAGCCTGAGCAGCAGGATCCCGACCATGACCTCGCAGCGCGCATCCGCCGCGGCGACCCTGCGGCGTTGCAGCGCTTGGTCGACGCGAAGCTGCCCCGCATCTTCGGCTTCGCGCGCCGCATGTTGGGCGATGCCGGCGACGCCGAGGATGTCGCGCAGGAGACCCTGCTGCGGACCTGGCAGCGTGCGCCGGACCGAGAGCCGGGTGGGCCACCGCTCGACGCCTGGATGCATACCGTCGCGATGAACCTCTGCCGGGACCGCCTGCGGCGTCGGCGCGAGACCTACGTCGAGGTGGTGCCCGACCTGCCCGGAGAGGGCCCGGGTCCGGTGGCGCGCCTCGAGGCAGCTTCTGACGCCGATCGGGTGCAGGCCGCGATCGCCCGCCTGCCGGCCCGGCAGCGCGAGGCGGTGGTCCTGTGCCATTTCCAGGAGATCTCGAACATCCGAGCGGCGGAAATGATGGAGATCAGCGTTGAAGCATTGGAAAGCCTGCTGTCGCGCGGTCGGCGAGCCCTGCGGGCGTTGCTCGCCGACCTGATGGCTTGATCGGCAGGCGTATAGGTAAAGGATGGCCAAGGAAGGCTGAGGAAGAGGTCATGGACAAGCAACGGTTGGAATCGATCCTGGAGGCTTACGGCGCCGCCCCGCGCCGATGGCCGGCGAGCGAGCGCGAGGCGGCGCTGCAGGCGAGCGCCCGCTGGGCGGAGGAGATCGGCGGCATCGAGGCGGAGGCCCGGGCCATCGACGCCGCGCTCGCACGGTCGACCGGGCCGGTCGTCGACGCAGCGCTGCGCGATCGGGTCGTGGCTGCCTTGTCCGCGGTCGATCGGGCCGCCACCGGCGGCACGACAGGCCCGCGCCGCGGTCTGCGGCCGGCGCCGCGTTGGGGTCTGGTGGCGGGTCTCGCCGCAGCCTGCTTCGGCGGTTATTCCTTCGCCGCCCTGCTCAATGCGGACCTCGCAGCCCGCCGCTACGAAGCGGCGGCGCTCGCCGTGGTGCAGGGTTATGACGACCCGACCCTGGATGTGCCGTCGCCCGAGGCTCATCGATGAGCGAGTCCTCGCAGCGCGACTGGCGTCGGGCTTTCCTCGCCGCCTTGGTGCTCAACGTCTTCCTCGCGACGGCGTTGGTCGCGCTCGTTGCGCTCGTCTACCGTAGCGCGGGGGTCTGGCCGTTCGGTGGCGCATCGTCGGCGTTGCACCCTGGTCTTACGGCCGCGGAGCGGGACGGTCTGCGCGGCGCATTGCGCGCCGCCGCGCCGCGGATCGGTCCGTTGCTCGACGAGGCCCGTAGCGCGCGCGAGGCGTCGCGTGAGCTGCTGCGCGCCCCGGTGCTCGACCGCGTCGCCGTCGAGGCGGCGCTCGCACGCTCGCGCGAGGTCGAGGGCAGACTGAAGGTGGAGGTCGATCGCGCGATCCTCGGTTACGCAGCGACGCTGCCGCCGGAGCGTCGGGTCTTGGTCGGCGATACCGTCCGCCCCGGGCGCAGGATGCTCGACTCCGCCCGTATCGCGCCGGATCCCCGCTGAGGGCGACGGACTGCGCTTCCCCTGGCGTTAGCTTCACCAGACGCTTGCTCATCCATCCACGCCTAATCGGCTCACTTGAGGTACCCCCGATGAAGATCATCGACAACAAGCTCGTCGCTCTGCTCGCGCTCGTCGCCGTCGCGACCGCGGCGCACACCGCTTCAGCGCAGACCGCTGCCGCCCAGGCCACGCCGCCGGCGGCCGCCGACGCCGCGGCGCCGCCCGCGGGTGATGGCGCGGGTCAGCGCGCGGGGCGCGGTGAAGGCCGCGCGGGCGCCGGCGGTGGCGGCAACCGGTTGCAGGCGGCCGACACCAACAACGACGGCATCCTCACCAAGGAAGAGTGGAACGCCGCGGGCCTTCCGGAACAGGCGTTCGCGGCGTTCGACGCCAATGGCGACGGCAAGGCCGACGCCGACGAGATCAAGGCCGGTCGCGAGCGCATGCGTCAGGCCCGTGGCGGCGGCGGTGGTGGCCGCGAGTGATCCCGTCCGTCCCTGAGCGGTCCACCCGCGTCGCGGACGGCATGCCATCGGCGCGCTTACGGGCGCGCCTGTTGGCCGCGGTCCTGTCGGTGGTCCCCGTCATCGTCGCCGCCCCTGCGGCGATGGCGCGGGGCGGCGCGGCAGAGCGGCCGAACATCATCTTCTTCATCGCCGACGACCTCGGTGTCGGTGACGTGCGCTATCTGCGCGACGGTTATTTCGAGACCCCCAACATCGACCGGCTCGCCGCGCAGAGCGTGAACTTCAGCCAGGCCTATGTCACGGCGGCCGTCTGCAGTCCCTCCCGCGCGGCGCTGCACACCGGGCGGTATCAGGCGCGCTTCGGCCACGATTTCAACCCCGGCAGCGCGGCGGACATCGTGCAGATGGCGCTCCCCGCATCGGAGCGCTCCATCGCCGAACGCATGAAGGCGGCGGGCTACCGTACGGGTCTCATCGGCAAGTGGCATCTCGAGAACAGCCAGCGGCAGTCGAGCCCGCTGGTCCGCGGTTTCGACTACTACTTCGGCTTCGCGAGCGGCGGCAACTACATCCTCAACCTGCGCGACGGCGACCAGACCATCAAGGTCGAAGGCGAGCGCGACCGCGATGTGCGCTCGCAGGGTTTCAGCCGGCAGGGTACGCGCGTCGAGATCGACGACTACAAGACCGATGTCATCACCGACGAGGCCGTGCGCTACATCGAGGCGAACCGCAGCGCTGACGAGCCGTATTTCCTGGTCGTGGCGCACCACGCGCCGCATGTGCCGCTCGAGGCGACCAAGAAGTA
Source organism: Pseudomonadota bacterium (assembly GCA_947459825.1). GTDB lineage: Bacteria > Pseudomonadota > Gammaproteobacteria > Steroidobacterales > Steroidobacteraceae > UBA964. The sequence goes on from CANHFH010000005.1 coordinate 24,784, forward strand.
TCTCGACCGCGTCGTCAACGTGGCGGACCCGATGCATCGCGTCTACGCCGCGATGGCGACGGCGCTCGACGACGGTCTCGGCAAGGTGCTCGACGCCGCCGACGCGTCGGGGTCACGGCGACCGACCATGGTCGTCTTCCTCAGCGACAACGGCTGTCCCGAGTACGCCTCGGCAGCCTGCTCCAATGCGCCGTATTCGGGGTTCAAGCGCGAGCTGCGCGAGGGCGGGCTGCGCACGCCCTTGCTCATCCGCTGGCCGGACCACAAGGCATGGGCGGGTCGCAAGGTCGGCCAGCCCGTCTCGTCGCTCGACGCGGTGGCCTCGATGGTGGTCGCGGCAGGTCTGTCGTCGCAGCTCGGCGAGCTCGACGGCGTCGATCTGCTGCCGGCGGTGCGCAGCGGCCGCACACCCCGCACGCGGATTTTCTGGCGCGCCGGAACGGACTACGCCGTTCGCGAGGGCGACTGGAAGCTCGTGGTCACGAGCCGTGCGGACGGCAGTCCCGCGACCTTCCTGTTCGACCTGAAGGCCGACCCGAAGGAGACCCGTGACCTGTCGGCGAAGGAGCCGGCGCGGGTGCGCCGCCTGACCGAGGCCTTCGCGGTCTGGGACAAGGGCAATGTCCCCTCGCGCATGCAGGGCCGCCTGCACGACAGCCGCATCGCCGGGCAGGACGTCAAGGTCCGCTACTGAGTCTGCGTCCGCTCGCGCAGCCGCTGCCACGGCTCCTGACCGCCGGGCGCGCGGCGTGACGGACGCGCTGACGCGGCCGGCGTCGGCGGAGCGGGCTTGACCGCGATCGCCTCGTTGCCGAACACCATCACGCTGCGCCGCTCCGCATCGAACGGGGTCCACGCGGGACGCCCGGCGACATCCGGTCTGCCGGTGTGCATGAAGGTCGTCCAGTAGTCCATCACCGCCTCGGTCATCGCCCTGGCCGGGGTACCGGCCTCGCTCCGCACCGTGCCGAACAGGTAACCGACCACCTCGCCGTGCTGCGCGGTGCGGGGCCGCTCGGGCGGCACGAAGGTGAAGTGGAACACCCACGGCGCCTGACCGGCGCGCACCATCGCATCGGCGAGCTGCAGCTGGAACGCGAATCCGCCGCCGACGGCGATGTCGTCGCCGTAGCCGCGCGCGCCCGATTCCCCGTTCGCCGAGCCGATGAGCAGCGGCACTTTGCGCTGACGGCCCGCGGCGAACACCTCGGCGACCGACGCGGTGACGAGGCGGCCATCGACGAACGGCTTGACCGGCAGTTCGAGGCGGCGCGTGCGCTCAGGTCCGAGAGCGAACGCCGAGCCGGGCAGGGCGCGCAGGCCGGCGAGGCCGGGCGGGTCGACCTTGAGGTCCTCGGCGAGGCGCACGCCTGCGGCCTCGGCTTCGGCCAGCGTGAGCACGTTGTCGAAGCCGCCGCTGTGCTGGATGATCACCTTGTCGTAGAAAGCATCGGCCTCGCGCACGCCGAGCAGGTAGAGGATCGCGGTCGCGCCGGCGGACGATCCGGAGATCGTGATGTTGCGCGCATCGCCGCCGAACGCCGCGATGTTCTTCCGAACCCAGCGCAGCGACTGGATCATGTCGAGCAGCAGGTAGTTGCCGAGCGGCTCGCCGGGCTTCGCCGCCGCGGTGAGTTCCGGGTGCGCGAACAGGCCGAGGGCGCCGAGCCGGTAGTTGATCGAGACCACCACCACGCCGCGTTCGGCGAGCGCCCGGCCATCCGATCTCGGGTCGGCGGCCGAGTTCTGGATGAAGCCGCCGCCGTGGAACCACACCAGCACCGGGGCGTCCTTCGCCTTCGCGGGTGCCCAGATGTTGAGCAGCAGCGCGTCCTCGCTCTGGTTCTCGGGTCCCGCGCGGCGGTCGACCTGCGGGAAGATCTTGCCGAAGGCCAGCGCCTTGCGCACGCCCTTCCAGTCCTCGGGCGGTTGCGGAGCGGCCCAGCGCCGCTCACCGACCGGCGGTGCAGCGTAGGGGATGCCGCGGTAGGCGCGCACAGCGCCGAGGTCCTCGCCGACCAGTTTGCCGCTCTCGACGCGGACCGCGGGCGTCTCTCGCGGCGTTTGCGCACCGGCGGTCGGCGCGAGCGCCGCGATCGCCGCGAGAGCGGCGCACGCCGCGGCCGCCAGCGCCCATGTCCTGGCGGCGCGCACGCCGTCCGAGCCGCTCCCGGTCATCGGCGATCGCGAGAGCCCGCGCTCGACATCGTGAACCGGATGCCCATGGTGCGCGGCTCGGAGCGGCGCACCAGCTGCCGGTTGACCGACAACTGTCCTTCGTAGGTGTTCAGGTTGCCGCGCGAGAGGATGTCGTCGAAGCCGAGCACGTTGTCGATGAACAGCGTCAGCTGCCACGGCCGACCGCTCGCGTCGCCGTCGATGCCGATGTTGGCGTTGAGGCGGCGCCGCGGATCGACCTGCAGCGTGCTGGTCGAAGGGGTCTTCGGTGACTCGTATTCGCCGTTGAGACGGACGAAGAACCCGTCGAGTCCGTTCGGACCGCCGGCCAAGCCGCGGCGATAGGAGAGGTTGGCGTTGTAGTTGTCCTTCGGCACGTCCTGCAGCGCCTCACCGGCGGCAGGTCCGCTGAGGATCTCGCTGTCGGTACGGGTGTAGCCGATGTTCCAGCGCAGCGAGCCGGCGGTCCACAGGAAGCGCTCGACGACGCCCTGCAGTTCGATGTCGAGGCCGCGGACCTCCGCGTCGCCGATGTTCACCAGCTGCGAGCCGAGGATCACGGTGTCGGCATCGCCCGAGCCGCCTCCGGCGAGGACCACTGCATTGCGCAGGATGTCGGTGTAGTCGGCCTGATAGGCGACGATGCCGTACTGGAAGGGGAACGAGAACAGCGACCACTCGCCTTTGAGGCCGAGCTCGATGTTCTCGGACTTCTCGTCGTTGTAGCGCAGCGGCACGGCGATACCGGCGATGTTGGCGGGCGCGTTGGCCGTGCCCGAGGCCCGGTTGTAGCCACCTGACCGGTTCGCCCGCGCGAGCGAGGCGTAGACCATCTGCTGACCGAACTTGTAGCTGACGGTGAACGTCGGGTCGACGCCGTCGACGCTCAGGCTCTCGTCGGCCGAGGTCTCGAGCTGCGGCGGCGCGTTGTCGAGCTGCAGCACGCGCAGCTTGAGGCCTTTCTCCTCGCTGGTGTAGCGCGCGCTGCCGGCGACCATCAAGCTGTCGGTGATGTTGTACTCGGCGCTGAGGAAGGCGCCGTAGCTCTTGGTGAAGATCTCCGAGTCGGACGAATAGTTGTAGAACTGGCCCGCGCCGGTGAGGTTCGGGAAGCGTCCATCGCGGACCTCGAGGACCGGGTTGCTGAAGTCGCGGTAGTCCACGCCCGCCAGCCACTTGAACCGGCCCTCGGAGGACGACAGCAGACGCAACTCCTGCGAGAAGTCGCTGGAGGATGTGGTGTTCGCGTTGGTGCAGGCGCGCTGGGTGGTCACCGAGGTGAACTGGCGTTGCGCGTTGGTCACGGTGCGCACGCAGACCGAGTTGGTGGTCGAGTTGACGCCGGGCAGCTGTCCGGCACGCAACACCGTCACGGTGGCCGCTGGACCGCCGATGTAGCTCTGGTCGGCGTCCACCAGCGTGTTGAAGCTGCGGTCGCGGTAGTTGGTGATCGACTGCAGCGTGGCGAACGACAGGCTGTGGTTGACGGTGAGGTTGAGGTTCTTGGTCTTCAGGCGATAGAAGCCGTCGGTGTCCACCGCGCTGCGGCGTTCGTCATACGGCGAATTGGCCTGATAGCCGCTCGTCGCCGGCAGCGGGTTGCCGCGGTCGTCGAGGGCGCCGATGGTCAGGTAGGTCTCGGGTGAGACGCCGGTCCTGCGGGTGCCGGAATCGATGAAGTCCTGGTGGTGGTAGTCCTCCCAGTCGAGGAACAGCGTCGCGTCGGTCGCCTCGGAGAAGAGGGCGCGCAGGCCGACGCGGACGCCGAGCGAATCGAGGGGCAGCGCCGGCTTGTTGAGGAACTCGTTCCAGTAGAGGCCCTTCTCCTTCGAGTACTGCACGCCGGTGCGCAGGAACAGCCGGTCGGCGACCAGCGGCACGTTCAGCACGCCCTCGGCGCGGACCTGCTCCTTGTCGAAGCCGAGCGAGGCGAGGCCGTTCCATTCGAGGTTCTCGTTGGGCAGGTTGTTGACGACGTTCAGCACGCCGCCGACGGCGTTGCGGCCGAACATCGCGCCCTGCGCGCCGCGGTAGAACTCGATCTGTCTGGTGTCGAACTGGTCGATGCGCGTGAACGCGCGGCCGCCGAAGCCCGCCGCGATGCTGGCACCGTTGCGCAGCTGCAGCACCGACGCTTCGGCGTTGGTGTTGGTGGCGACGCCGGCACCGCGTGCCTTGTACTCGGGCAGGTTCTCGTCGTCGACCTGGAGGCCGGGCAGCAGGTCGCCGAGCTGCAACGGATCGACGATTCCGCCGACTTCGCGGAGGACGTCCTCGGAGATCACGGAGACGGAGCCGGGGATGTCCTTGAGCGCCTCCTGGCGCTTGCGCGCGCTCACCACCACCTCGTCGAGACCCGAGGCGTCGGTGCCGCTCGTGGTCTGCGCGGTGGCGACGCCGGTGAGGCAGACCGCGGCGGCGGTGAGCAGGGTGGTCGAGAGGTTCAGCGAGCCCTTGGTGCGCATGGGAGTCCCTCCGAGATGGGTCTGATATTATTGATGTAGAAGTGTCGACACTTCGTAAAGATATGTCGACAACCTAAATCCTTTCGCCCTGTAGCGCAAGCCCCGGCCAGGTGCGCGGCTCGCCGTCCTCCACAGCGATCGGTCGACGTCCGTCGCGCGTCCGCCCCCTGCGACGGAATGTCGGCGACCGTGCGTATTCATGGGAGTGCGCCCCGGTCCCGCGGGTCGGGGCGGCCACGGCATCCGGCGACGACGCGATCTTCAGGAGGGGCGATGTCCATCGAAGCAGCCACGGCGACGAACCGGTTCGGGATGGGCGCAGGCGCGGGTGACATCGAACGGGCAGGGCGCGACCCCCGCGGCTGGCTGCTCGGCCAGCTCGAGCCGCGGCGCACGCTGTCCGCGGAGTTCAAGGGTCTGCCGTCGAGCACGGAGATCCGCGCGGCGCACTGGCACCGCTACGGCGAGGCGAGTCCCACGCTCAACCGCAGGCTCGAGGCGCTGCAGGCCAAGGGTGATGCCGCAGCCGTCGAGGCCGCCTCCAAGGACGTCCAACGCATGCTCGGCGGCTATGTCATGTGGGCGACGCAGGTGGCCCACACGGAGTTCGCCGCCCGCACCCGCCACGCGCTCGGCACCGACCGGCCCTTCGAGGAGCGCTTGGTGCGGTTCTGGTCGAACCATCTGGTCGTTCCCACGGCCAAGGTGCCGGCGACCATCCTGGTCGGCGCGTACGAGCGCGAAGTCATCCGTCCGCATGCCGCCGGCAAATTCCGCGACATGCTGACCGCCTCCGCGAAGCACGCCGCGATGCTCACCTTCCTCGACAACGACACCTCGATCGGTCCCAACTCGCCGTTCGGCCGAGAGCGCAAGATGGGGCTCAACGAGAACCTCGGACGCGAGATCCTCGAGCTGCACACCATGGGTGTGGACGGCGGCTACACGCAGGCCGATGTCATCGCGCTCGCCACGGGGTTGACCGGATGGAGCACCGCGCCCGCGATCCTGCGCGCCAACACCGTCTACGCCAGCGCACTCCTGCTGCCGCAGCGTGCGCCGGACGGACCGTATGCATTCGCGTTCTATCCGGACTGGCACGAACCCGGTCCGGTGAAGATGCTGGGCAAGACCTACGCCGACGAGGGCGTGCGCCAGGCCGAGACCATGCTCGCCGACCTCGCGAAACATCCGGCGACCGCGCGTTTCCTCGCCCAGAAGTTCGCGCGCCACTTCGTCAGCGACGATCCGTCGGAGTCGCTGGTCAAGCGACTGGCCGATGTCTATCTCGCCCACGACACCTCGATCGGCGCGATGGCGCGGGCGTTGGTGGAGTCGCGCGAGGCCTGGACGCCGGAGAAACGCAAGCTCAAACAGCCGGAGGACTTCGTGATCTCCGCGCTGCGCGGTGTCGGCGCCGAGGTCGCGGCCCTGCCGCCGTACCCGGCGTATCGTTTCGACACCTACCGTCCGCCACCGGGCGCGCGGCTGCCGAGCGGCGACCGCGTCGCCTCGGCCGGCGGCATGGCCGGCGGAATGGCGGGTGGGATGGCGGGTGGCATGGCTACGCGCGATCCCGCGATGGCTGATGCGGCCGGTGAGCCGAGACGCAGACGGCGCACGGCGACGGGCGGCACGACGGCCCTCGTGCCCTCCGAGCTCTACGAAGAGCTCGGCAAGATGGGCCAGAAGCCGTTCGGCGCCCCGGGCCCGCAGGGTTGGTACGACCGCGTCTCCGATTGGTCGGGAGCGGCGTCGCTCGTGAAGCGCATCGAATGGTCGGCCGAGCTCGCGCAGTCGCGCGCGAACGACCTGCCCGAAGGTCCGAGGATGCTCGATGCCATGTTGGGCGGGTCCGCCACGGCGGAGCTGCGGCGTGCGGTGGAGCGCGCGGCGACCCGCGAGCAGGCCTTGACCCTGATCCTGGCCAGCGCGGAATTCCAGAGGAGATGAGCATGGTCACTCGCAGATCCATCGTCCAGGGCATGGTCGCCGGCGGTACGCTGCTCACGCTCGCACCGGGATTCGCGGTCGCGATGACGGGCGGTGAACGGCGGTTCGTGTTCATCTTCCTGCGCGGGGCGATGGACGGATTGTCGGCCGTACCCGCCTACGGCGAGCCGCGCTTCAAGGCGCTGCGCGGCGAGCTCGCCGACGGCAGCCCCGGGGAGGGCACGCCGTTCGACGCCTTGAAGCTCGACGGGCTGTTCGCGCTCAACCCGGACCTGCCGACGCTGCACAAGCTCTACGGCGCCGGCGAGCTCACCGTGGTCCACGCGGCCTGCCACGGCTATCGCGACCGTTCGCACTTCGATGCGCAGGACGCGTTCGACCGCGGCACCGTCGACAAATCGTTCCGCGACGGTTGGCTCAACCGTGCGCTCGCCTACCTGCCGCCGCGCAAGGAGGGCGACCTCGCGATGGCCATCGGGCCGACGCCGCCGCTGTCGATGCGCGGCGATGTCGCCATCGCCTCGTGGGTACCGGCCGAGGGCGAGGGGCTCGACCCCGACACCATCGTGCGCCTCGCCGAGCTCTACCGTCCCGATGCCGATCTCGGGCCGAACTTCGAGAAGGGCTTCAAGGCCGAGGCCATGGGCCGCGCGATGGCGGACGGCGGCAAGGACGAACTCACGAGCGCGCAGGCGCGTGGCTTCATCAAGCAGGCGCGCGCCGCCGCCGGGTTCCTGCGCGACCCGGCCGGTCCGCGCGTCGTCACCATCGACTTCGGCAATTGGGACAGCCACGCCTCGCAGAACGTGCGCTTCATGCCGGGCCAGCAGTCCGCCGGCGGCTACCAAGGCCGCTTCGCCGAGCTCTACATCGCGCTCGACCGCGGCATCGCCGCGCTCAAGGAAGGGCTCGGTCCCGAGTGGGCCAACACCGCCGTGATGGTCATCACCGAGTTCGGCCGCACGGTGCGCATCAACGGCAACCGCGGCACCGACCACGGCACCGGCGGCGCCGGTTTCCTGCTGGGCGGTGCGGTGGCGGGCGGGCGCATCATCGCCGACTGGCCCGGCCTCGGCGAGGGCAAGCTCTTCGAGGACCGCGACCTGCTCACCACCACCGACCTGCGCGCGCTGTGCAAGGGCGTGCTGCGGGAGCACCTGAGCATCGCGGACGGCGCGCTGGAGACGATCTTCCCGGACAGCCGTGCGGTGAAGCCGCTCGAGGGCCTGATCCGGAGACGCGCATGACCGCTCGCCGAACGCGGCCCGCGGCATCGATCGCGGCAGCGGCGCTCCTCGCAGCGTCCATCGCCGCGTTCTCTGCAGCGTCGGTCGCGACAGCCGGGGCCTCCGGGACCGCGTCGGCGGCGTCGACCGCAGCGCCCGCCGTCCGCAGCGTCAGCGGCGGCAAGGTGCAGGGCCTCGCGCTCGACGGTGTCCATGTCTGGCGCGGCATCCCGTTCGTCGCGCCGCCGGTGGGTCCGCTGCGCTGGCGGGCACCGCAGCCCGTCGTGCCGTGGCAGGGCGTGCGCGATGCCACGCAGTTCGGGCCGGCCTGTCCGCAGCCCAACCTCTTCTACGATGTGCCGCAGAGCGAGGACTGCCTGACGCTCAACATCTGGGCGGCGCCCGGTGCGCGCAAGGCGCCGGTGCTCGTCTGGATCCACGGGGGGGGCTTCATCAACAGTTCCTCGACGCAGCCCGCGACCGACGGCACGGAGCTCGCCAAGCGCGGCATCGTGGTCGTCGCCGCCAACTATCGGTTGGGTGCGCTCGGCATGTTCGCGCACCCGGCGCTCGCGCGTGAAGCGGCCGCGGCCGGCGAACCCACCGGCAACTTCGGCATCCTCGACCAGATCGCGGCGCTCAAGTGGGTGCGCGACAACATCGCGCGCTTCGGCGGTGACCCGTCGAACGTCACCGTGTCGGGCGTGTCCGCCGGCGGTACCAGCAGCCTCATCCTCGTGCAATCGCCGCTGGCGCGAGGGCTGTTCACCAAGGCCATCGTGCAGAGCGCGGGCGGGACCGAGGGCGTGCAGACGCTGGCGCAGGCCGAGGCCGCCGGCGTCGCGTTCGCTGCCGAGTTCGGTGATGCGGCCGGCGATCCCGCGAGGTTGCGGGACATCCCGGCCAAAGACATCGTCGCGAAGCGCGGTTTCCCGATGACCGAGCGCCGCCAGCGCATGCTGGCCGGCAACGAGTTCGGCGGGCAGTACGAGGCCGTCCAGAGCCGCGGCGGTGCCGAGGGCATGCCGACCAAGCCCTTCGTCGACGGCAAGGTGTTGGTGAAGGACCTCGGCGAGGCCTACGGCGCGGCGGAGGTCGCATCGGTGAGGATGATCATCGGCGCGACCAACGGTGAGTCGGGCGGGCAGGGCGGCGCAACGGACCGCATCGAGGCGCGCGGCGCGATGGCTGCCGCCTTGGGACGCGCCGAAGGCGTGGCGAAAGCGGGCGGCAAGGCCTGGCTCTACTACTTCACCTATTCACCGGGCCGTGGGCCGGCGCCGCACGGCGCCGCGATGCCCTACACCTTCGGCAACCTCGGCAAGGCGCAGGGCAACGTGGATTCGCAGGTGTTCGCGCGCACCGGCCCCACCAGCGGCCAGGTCATCGCCGGCAACCGCGAGCGTGCGGAGGGCCGCGGGGAGCGGCGCCGCCGCACATCCGCGGAGGTACCGCCGGCGATGGCGGCGGACCGGCAGGCCGTGGCCGATGCCTTGCTGGCGTACTGGATCTCGTTCATGCGCGACGGTCGGCCGGCCGCCGACGGCAAGACCGCGTGGCCGGACTCCTCGCCCGGCGATCCGCGCGCCTTGTTGGTCGACGGACCTGCGCCGCGCCTCATCCCGGTGCGCACCGCCCCCGCGGCCACGGCCGCGACCGACCGGCGCCCTTAGCAGACTCGACCCCCATCCTTTCCGGAGCATCGAACCATGCAGAGCGCGAAACTCAGCCTTCTCGTCGGCGGACTCTTACTCGTCGCGGCAGCGTCGGCCCAGCAGACGCCCGCCACCGACCCGCGGCTCAAGCGCTTCGACACCAACGGCGACGGGGTGATCGACGCCTCGGAGAAGAACGCGGTCCGCGACCGGGTCCGCGAGCAGGCGTCGCGTGGTCGTCAGGAGCCGAAGCCGGGCTTCGACATCATCGCCGGCCGCCGCATCACCGAGATGATGTTCCCGTCGCACGATGGCCGTCAGACGCGCGCCGTGCTGAGCGTCCCCGAGAACATGCCCAAGAAGAGGATCCCGCTCGTGGTCACCATCCACGGCGGTCAGGGCAACCGCGACTTCGGCTACCTGCGCACGCTCGCGACGCCGCCGGAAGAGGGTGCCATGACCTCATCGCCCACGGTCGCCATGTTCAACGAGCAGCCTTGGGCCATCCTGTCCATCGACTACCGGCTGGGCGGCGGCGACATCTGGAAGGACGCGCTCGCCGGCATCCGCTACGCCAAGACCCTGCCCGGCGTGGACCCCGACCGCGTCTGCGCGATGGGTGGAAGCCACGGCGGAAAGCTGTTGATGGAGGTCCTGACCACCGTCGGACGCGATGAGTTCCGCTGCGCCATCGCCGGTTCGCCCTTCCAGCCGAACGCCTACGTCTCGCTGGTGCAGGACATCGATACGCCACCGCTCGATGCGCTGACGCCCTCGGCGCGACAGGTGCTGCTCGACATCCGCTCGCGCATGGGCAAAGGCTCGCGTCGGACGAAAGAGGAGCTCGTGGCGAATTCCTTCGAGACCCACGCCGGTAAGGTGCGCATCCCGACGCTCATGCTCGCGAGCAAGGGAGACGACCAGGTGCCCTATGTGCTGCTACAGGGCACCATCGAACGCATGCAGGCGGCCAAGGCGCCGCTCACGCTGTTCGTCGCGGAACAGGTCCCGCACGGGTTCTATTGGGGCCGCGAGAACGCCATGGCCCGTGTCGGCCGCGGCGAGCGTTCACCCGCCGAGCGCGAGGAGGAGGCGCGCGCGCGCGCCGAGATCCTGAAGTTCCTGAAGACACAGTTCCGCTGATGATGTTCCGATGTGTCGCCGCGCCGGTCGTGGCTGCGACGCTGCTGCTGTACGCGTCCACCGCGGGGGCGGCGCCGCGACCCTCCGTGGTGGTCATCGTCGCCGACGACCTCGGCTACGGCGATGTCGGCGCCTACGGCGCCAAGACAATCCCCACGCCGAACATCGACCGCCTCGCGCGCGAGGGCATCCGCTTCACCGCGGGCTACGCCACCGCGTCGGTGTGCAGCCCGTCACGGGCCGGATTCCACACCGGACGCTACCAAGCGCGCTTCGGTCAGGATTTCAATCCGGCGCTGCGCGAGACCCCGGAGGTGTCGCTGCCGACCGACGAGGTCACCTTGGCGCAGCGGGCGCGCACGCAGGGGTATGTGACGGGCCTCATCGGCAAGTGGCATCTCGGCACGCAGGCGGGCTATCACCCCCTGGACCGCGGCTACGACGAGTACTTCGGCTTCGCCTCCAGCGCCGTGTACCTGCCGACGCTCGCGGTCGGTGACGGCCGTCATCTGGTACCCGGCGAGCGCGAGCGCGCGCAGCGCAAGCAAGGATTCATGCGCGGCCGACAGCCTCTTGAGGAGAGCGGCTTCCTGACGGATATCGTCACCCGCGAGGCGGTGGACTTCATAGATCGGCACTCGGTGGACCCGTTCTTCCTCGTCGTCACGCATCACGCACCGCACGTGCCGATCGAGGCCCCCGCCGCGGTCATGCAGCGCGTCGCCGCGATCCGGGATCCGGCGCTGCGCACCTACGCCGCCATGATCGCCTCGCTCGACGACAGCGTGGGTGCGATCCTGCGCGCGCTCGAGTCCTCCGGCCGCGGACGCGACACGCTGGTGGTGCTCTTCAGCGACAACGGCTGCCCGGAGTACCTGCGCGGCACCTGCTCGAACGGCGATGTCAGCGGTTTCAAGCGCGACCTGCGCGAGGGCGGCCTGCGTGTCCCCATGCTCTGGCGCTGGCCGGATACGCTCCCGGCCGGTCGCACGGTCAGGACGCCGATGACCACGCTCGATGCGATGGTGTCCGCGCTGTCGGTGACGGGCGCTGACCTCGCCGCCGCGCCGCGCCTCGACGGTCGCGACCTGCTGCCGGCGCTGCGCGCCGGCAAGGAGTCGCCATCGACCCCGTTGTTCTGGCGTTCCGGCGACAACCATGTCGTCCGCGACGGGCGCTGGAAACTCTGGAAGGCCAAGACGCCCGAGGATGGACGTATCGACCTGTTGTTCGATCTGGAGACCGATCCGGGCGAGCTCCGCAACGTCGCGGCCGCCCAGCCTGCTGTGGTGGCGCGCCTGACGACGCTGCTGGAGGGTTTCGAGGGCGGCAACGTGCCGCCGCGTTGGGCGCCGCGGCGCGATGTCGTCGAGATCGCCGGTCAGCGCGTCGAGTTGGCCTTCTGATGTCCGTGATGGTCGGGAAGGGCGGCATGCAGCGCAGACCGCGGTCGGCGCGGACGTCGCTGCTCGCCGCGCTGGTGGCCTTGCTGTCGGGGTCGGTCACAGGATCCGTGACGCGCGCCGAGACCCTCGCGTTCGTCGAGACGACCGTGGTGCGTCCGGAGGAGGGGCGGTCGATCCCGCGCGTGACCGTGCTCGTCGAGGACGGCAGGATCGCCGCGGTCGGCCCGCGCATCCGCATCCCGGCCGGCGCTCGGCGCATCGATGCGCGCGGCAAGTTCCTCATGCCGGGGCTCTCCGACATGCATGTGCACCTGATGCCCATGGACACGGACGACCAGCTGTTCCTCTACCTCGCCAACGGCGTCACCACCGTGCGCGTCATGGCGGGCACGACGCGGGCCTTGGCGCTGCGAAAGGATGTCGCCGACGGCCTGCGATCAGGTCCGAGGATGGTGGTCACCGGCCCGTTGCTCACCACACTGCCGCGGCCGGCGGGGTTCATCACCGTGGTGTCCTCGGTAGAGGAGATCCGCCGACGCATCGCCGAGTACGCCGCCGCGGGCTACGACGCCATCAAGCTGCACAACATCGAGGACGAGGCCATCTTCCTCGGCGGCATCGAGGCCGCGAAGGCCGCCGGCCTGCGTGCCGTGGGTCACATCCCGCGGACGCTCGGCGCGGCGCGCGCCATCGACGCCGGCTTCGATTGCATCGAGCACTTCTACGGCTACCGACCCGAGGTGGACCCCACGCTCGCCGAACTCACCGTGCGCAGCGGCGTGTGGAACTCGCCGACCCTGATCGTGCTGTGGACCAATCTCCATCAGGAGGATCTGTTGCGCGAGCCTTTCCCCGAGGCCAGGTACCTGCCGGCCGGGCTCTCCCGCAGCGCCTTAGGCCGGCGCGCGAAAGCGCCGGAGACCATCGATGTCGCGGGGTTCCAGCGCGTGCTCGCCGACCTCGATCGGCGCGGCGCGCGCCTCCTGACCGGCACCGACACCGGGACGCTGCTGCTGGTGCCGGGATTTTCGCTGCACCGGGAGTTCGCGCTGTGGGCCGGGGCCGGCATCGCGCCGGCACGCATCCTCCGCGCATCGACCGTCGGCGCCGCCGAGTGGATCGACGGTTCGCCGATCGACGGCCGCATCGTCAAGGGTGCGCGCGCCGACCTCGTGCTGCTCGACGCCGACCCGCTCGTCGACATCGCGCATGCGCGCCGCATCGCGGGCGTGATGGCCGCCGGCCGCTACTTCGACCGCAAGGATATCGACGCGCGGCTCGCCGCCATCGAGGCCCGCGACACCCGTCCGAGGACACCATGACCCACAACCGAACCCCGACCCCAACGCCGACCGTAGCCTCCCGACCGCGGCATCGTGCTGCCGGCGGATGTGCTCGGCGGTCATCCGCGCTCGGCGGCCGGGCATTGGCATGGGGCGGGTCTGCCGGTGGTGTCGTTCATCGGCGTGCCGGTCTACTACTTCGGCGCCGAGGACGGCGTGGACAAGGTCCATCGCCGCAACCTCGTGCCGATGACCCGTGCCACCATCCGCATCGTCGAGTCGATGCGTGGACAGACGAAGGCGTCGCTCGCGGCGGCCTCCGATGACATCCCCAAGGCGGGATATGACGCCACCGACGAGGCGCCGAACCCCCGCACGACCGCGCCGCGCGGCGGCCGTCAGCCGGGTATGCCCTAGCCCGGTCCCGCGTAGAGCGGCGAGGACGCCTTCAGGAAGGCCTGGTTGAGGATCATCTCGGCGACCAGCCCGTCGCCGAGGTACACACGGCTGCGCAGCCACATGCTCTCTGTCTTCGGCGTCTCGGTGAGCGCGATGATCTCGCGCTCGAGGCGGTACTCGATGCCGGGCGACAGCGGCCCTACGATGAGGCGGATCTCCTGATCGGCGAAGAGGCCGACGACCGGGTTCGCGACCGGGAAACCGTCGTCGGCCGCCACATGCTGGCAGAGCACGCTGATCATCTCCATCGGGATGGCCGGCCGTCCCCACGGCGCGACATCGCCGCGCGCGTACCACGGAGAGGTCTCGGTGATCGACGCCAGCTTCTCGGCCAGCGAGAAGGGGTAGAGGTCGCCCATCCGCAGGTCGTAGTCCATGCGTACCTGCCGGGTCGGCGCGCGCATCCCGACATGGCAGCCGGCGAGGATGCGCGGCGTCGCGAGCGCTTGTGCCCGCTGCAGTTTGGCGCCGACCGCACCGGCGTCCGCTGCGGCGCCCACCGCCGCGCTGCCGGTGAGCACCACCGTCCCGTCGCGCTTGCGCACCGAGACCTGCGCGGTGTCGGCACCGGTGGGCATCGCCACCGCCTGCACCTCTTCGCCCTCGTAGCTCGCGTTGCGGTAGTTGGCCGAGATGCAGCCGGTCTCGAACCATGCGCGCCCCCACAGACGGTGGAGCAGCGGCGCGAGCTGGCTGAAGTGGGTCGGCCCCTCGATGGTGCCGCCGCGGAAGCCGAGCTTCTGCGCGGTGGCATCGTCGTGGATGGACGCGTGGTCGTCGTAGGTCTGCGCCTTGAGCATGTTGGCCGGCTTGCGCCACGGTCCCTCGAGGGCGCCCGCCGGATCGGTCGCGGCGGAGATGGGGGTATCGAATGCGTCGGACATCTCTATCACCGTGTGGTTGTCGCAGCCGTCAGACCGGTTCGACCGGCGGCAGGCGGTAGCGACCGGAGACGAATCCCGGACCCGGGAGGTAGGCCCGCAGCACCAACGAGAACGGTCCGCGCGGGCAGGGCAGCCAGTTCGCGCGCAGCGCCGGACCGGGGTCGTCGGCGGCGATGTGGATCTCGAGGCTGCCGTCGGCGCCGCGGGTGAGTCCCGGCGTGCGATCGCCGATCGCGTAGCGCTGCAAGGGGTTGTCGAAGAAATACAGCTCGCCGCTCGGCAGCACTTCGTAGAGCGACAGCGACCAGAACGCCCCGACCGGCGGCAGAGCGCCGGGTGCGAAGCGCAGGCGGTGGGGCCGCATGCCGTCGAAGGAGGCCGAGGGACCCGGGCCGGCCGCGCGCACATAGACCGCCTCGACGGGCGGCAGCGCAGCGAGTCCCCAGACCGCGATCGCGGCGCGGTAGAGGTAGTCTGTGCCGAAATCACCGATGGTGGGACGCGAGTAGATCCAGCCGTCCACGGTCTCGGCAGCATCGATGACAGCGCGGATGTCGCGTCGCGCGGCGTCGACGCCGCGCTCGGCCGCCGCCGCCAGCGCGCCGTCCGCTGCGACGAGCGCCGACGTGGACAGCCCCAGCGCGCGCGATCGCGCGAGGAACGGACCGTCCGCGCGCGCAGGCGGTGCGATGCCGTCGAGCAGCCCCGACATCGCCGAGAGCTGCGTCAACGCCGGCGCGGTGGTCGGCGACATGGGGGGCGGCGAGGGCGGTGCCGCACCGCCGTCTATCCCGCGTGCGCGGACGCCGAGACCGTCCTGCACGGCATGCGCCGCCGGCAGGTCCTGCGCCGAACTGAAGAGCGTGCGTCCTTGCGCCCACACCCACCAGGTCGGCGCGCGGACCTCTCCCGCCGCCGGCGTCGCATCCGGCGGCACGAGGCGGATGCGGTGCGCTCGCCCCCCGTCGCGGCGCAGACCGCCGACATGGAAGTTGTTGGAGTGCATGTCGAGCAGGGCGATCGAGAAGTAGCGGTCGCCCGTGGCAGGCACGTCGAGCTCGACCGCGCCGGAACGCAGGTCGAGCCATGCCGACGAGTACAGCGTGTCGTTGTTCGGTGTGGTCACGCGGCGCGAGGCCGCGGAAGCGGGGGCGCGTACATGACGGAAGACGTTCGGCTGCGGCCCCATCGTGCGCTCGCGCGCCCGCGCCATCTCCAGCGCCGCGAGGCCGTAGAGATAGAGGTCGCGGCAGCCTTCGGCCAGGGGGTCGAGCGCCGCGCGCCCGCCTGCGGAACGCACCGTGGGAATCGCGCAGCCCGTCAGCAGGGCGACACCGCCGCAGGCCAGCGCGCCCTGAAGGGCCGCGCGTCGGCTTGCGACAGGACCGCGCACCGCTGCTCCGTGTCAGCCGCCGACCTTGCGGCGGCGGGTGCGCTTGAGTTCCACGGGGGCGCTGCCGGCGCTCTGCGTGACACGGTTCAGCTCAAGCGCCCGCGCCACGCCGTCGGCGTGCATGCGGCGCGCCGCCGCGAAGGCGGCCGCGCCGTCGCCCGACTGGATCGCCTTGAAGAGCTGCTGATAGCCGCGCAGCTCGATGTGGCGCATCTCGCGGGTCGCGACCGCGAGATGTCCCCAGATCTCCGCCGGCCCCGCGCTCAGGTCCTGGATGGCGCGGGTGAGCCGCGGCATGGGCGCAATCCGGTACATCTTGGCCACGAAACGGTCGGTCATCCGCTGGAAGTCGCGCGGGGTGCAATCGGCGCGGGTCGCGAGCGCGGCGATCTTGACGAGCACCCGTTTGAGATTGACGAGATCGGCGGCGGTGGCGCGTGCGGCGCAGTGCTCCGCGAGCAGCGCGAACAGCACTTCGCGCAGCTGCAGCACCTCGCGGACCTCATCGTCGCCCAAGGCGATGACGAAGGCGCCTTTCTGCGGCACGATCTTCACAAGCCCTGTCGACTCCAGAAGCCGCAGCGCCTCGCGCACCGGTCCGCGGCTGACGCCGAAGTGTTCGGCGAGCTCGAGGGCGCTGAGGTGCGAACCGGGCGGCAGACTGCCGCCGCGGATGGACTCGCGGATCTGCTCCGCGATCTGCGGTGGGCTGCGGTCGTCTGCCATGCGCGCGGTCCTCTCGGGGTTCAGGATGCTGAAGATGATACGCCGACGACGGCCGCGGACGCGGCGTGGAAGCGCCGCCCGTCACGTGCCATCTGTCGGAGCAGACGCGGCGGTCTGAAACGTTCACCGTGTCGCTTGGCGAGCGATACGCACGCGTTCAGCACCTGCTCGGCGCCCAGCCGGTCGATGTAGGAGAACGGTCCGCCGGTGTGCGCCGGGAAGCCGACGCCGAACACCGCACCGACGTCCCCCTCGGCGGCGTCCTCGAGCACGCCTTCCTGCATGCACTTGAGCGCCTCGATGAGCTGGATGAAGAGCAGGCGGCGACCGACCTCGTCGGCGGTGGGTTGTCCGGTACGCGGCGGCCAAAGATCTGTGAGGCCCGGCCAGAGCTGCTTGCGACCGTCGGCGGGGTAGTCGTAGAAGCCGCCCCCGCTCTTGCGACCGTGCCGGCCGAGACCATCCGACAGTCGTTCGACCACCGCGAAAGACGCGCCCGGCCGCCAGGAGTCACCGAGGTCAGACATCGTTTGGCGGGTGATGCTGACGGCGAGGTCGATGCCCACTTCGTCCTGCACCGCGAGCGGGCCCACCGGCATGCCGATCATGCGCGCGGCGTTCTCGATCAGCGCCGGCGCGATGCCTTCACCGACCATGGTCACGCCCTCGCTGACGAAACTGCCGAAGAACCGGCTGGTGAAGAAGCCGCGTGCATCGTTGACCACGATCGGGGTCTTGCGCAGCCGCGCGACGAGATCGAGTGCGCGGGCGAGGGTCGCATCCGAGGTCTTGCGGCCGCGGATCACCTCGACCAAGGGCATACGGTCGACGGGCGAGAAGAAGTGCAGTCCGATGAAGTCCTTGGGGCGCTTCGCGAGTTCCGCGAGCCCGGTGATCGGCAGCGTCGAGGTGTTCGAGGCGAGCACGGCGTCCTTGCCGAGCACGGCATCGACCGCGGCGATGACCCCGGCCTTGATGGCGCGGTCCTCGAACACCGCTTCAATCACCAGTTGGGCGTCGCGCAGCGCGGCGTAGTCCGCGGTCGGCAGGATGCGTGCGAGCGTCTGCTCTGCCTTGGCGGCGTCCAGCCGGCCCTTGGCCACGGCGCCGCCGAGCCGTTGGGCGATCCCCGCTTTGCCGCGCTCGGCGGCCGCGGTGTCGCGGTCGATCAGGACGACCTCGAGGCCCGCGCGCGCTGCGACCTGCGCGATACCCGCGCCCATGAGGCCGGCGCCGATGACGCCGATGCGCGTGAAGTCGGTCTTCGAGACGCCGGTCGGACGGCGGTGCAGCTTGTCGCAGCGCGCTTTGTTGATGAACAGCGTGCGGAC
The DNA here is from genome assembly GCA_947459825.1 of Pseudomonadota bacterium. Lineage (GTDB taxonomy): Bacteria > Pseudomonadota > Gammaproteobacteria > Steroidobacterales > Steroidobacteraceae > UBA964. The sequence goes on from CANHFH010000005.1 coordinate 42,886, forward strand.
CATGCCCTGCGCCGTGCCTTCCCGAAGCAGATGGGTCATGTGCTTCGACTCGACCCGCAGCGCCGTGTCCATGGGCAGCAGCGGACCCTCGTAGAGACAGGAGAGGATCGCGCGCGGCGCGGGAAGATTGTCCGAGGTCTTGGCGTGCACCATGGCGTTGGAGGCGACGAACAGGGTGGCCGAACGCGGATCGGCTGCTCCGGCGCCGCCCGGCATGCGGAAGTCCCGCTTGTCCCAGGGCTTCACGCAGTCGCCGACTTCGCGCACCCAGCGCTTGGCCTCTGCGAGCGCCGCGTCCGGCGGGACCACCGCGTCGATCACCTTGGCGGCGAGCGCGGCCTTCGCGTCGAAGGCCTTGCCCTCCAGCAGCCAAGGCATCGCGGCCTGGATTCCGAGCATGCGGGCCAGGCGCTGCGTGCCGCCCCCCGCGGGCAGCAGGCCGATCTGCACTTCGGGGAGGCCGAGCTGCAGACCGGGCACATCGCCCACCACCCGGTGGTGGCAGGCGAGGGCGACCTCGAGTCCGCCGCCCATCGCCGTGCCGGAGATCGCGCAAGCCACGGGCTTACCGCAGGTCTCGAGCTCGCGCAGCAGCCTCGAGAAGCGGAACACCGCTTCGAACACCTCCGCCACGGGCTTCGAGCGGATCGCCGTCATGTCACGTTCCATGTCCTTGAGGTCGGCGCCGGCGAGGAACAAGGACTTCGCGGAGGTGATGACCGCCCCCTTGAGCGTGGCGTCGGACTGCAGGCGTCCGATGCAGGCCTCGAGGTCATCGAGGAACACCTCGTCGATGGTGTTCGCGGACTTGGTCGGATGGTCCATCGTCCAGACGACGAGGTCCTGGTCGATATCCTGGCGGATCACGGTGGTCATGGTGGCGTCCCTCAGATCCGCTCGATGATGGTGGCGGTGCCCATGCCGGCGCCGACGCAGAGCGTGGCGAGACCGGTGCCGAGCCCGCGCCGCTCCAATTCGTCGAGCAGCGTGCCGAGGATCATGGCGCCGGTGGCGCCGAGCGGATGACCCATGGCGATGGCGCCGCCGTTGACGTTGATCCTGTCGTGCGGCACAGCGAGCTGCTCCATGTAGCGCAGCACCACCGACGCGAAGGCCTCGTTGAGCTCGAAGAGATCGATGTCGGCGGCCGACATGCGTGCGGCCTTCAGCGCGCGCTGCGAGGCGGGCGCCGGGCCGGTCAGCATGATGGTCGGCTCCGAGCCGATGGATGCGAAGGAGCGGATGCGCGCCCGTGGCTTGAGGCCGGTCTTGCGGCCGAAGGCGGCGTTGCCGATGAGCACCGCGGCGGCCCCGTCGACGATGCCGCTGGAGTTGCCGGGGTGGTGATGGTGCTGGATGCGCTCGAGCTGCGGATAGCGCAGCAGCGATACGCCGTCCGCGCCGTACTTCTCGCCCATGTCCGCGAAGGAGGGCTTCAGCGCGGCCAAGGCCTCGAGAGTCATCGACCCGCGGACCGTCTCGTCCTGCGCCAGGAGTACGATGCCGAGCAGGTCGTGGATCGGCACGACCGAGCGGGCGAAGCGACCCTCGGCCCAGGCGGCCGAGGCGCGCTGCTGGCTGGCGACCGCATACGCGTCGAGATCGCGCCGCGAATGACCGTGGAGCGTGGCGACGAGGTCGGCGCTGATGCCCTGCGGCACGAAGTAGCTCGGGAAGGCGACCGCGGGGTCGACCGCCCAGGCGCCGCCATCCGAGCCCATGGGCACGCGCGACATGCTCTCGACGCCGCCGCCGATGGCGGCGAGCGCCTGACCCGCCATCACCTTGGCCGCTGCCATGTTCACGGCCTCGAGGCCGGAAGAGCAGAAGCGGTTGATCTGCACGCCGGGCACCGACTCGTCGTAGCCCGCCATCAGCGCGGCGATGCGCGCGATGTCCGCGCCTTGCTCTCCGACCGGCATCACGCAGCCGAGCACGACGTCTTCGATGAGCCGGGTGTCGAGCGTGGAGCGGTCGCGCAGGGCGACGAGCACCTGCCGCGCGAGTTCGACGGCGGTCACCTCGTGGAGCGCGCCGTCGCGCTTGCCTTTGCCGCGCGGGGACCGCACGTGGTCGTAGATGAAGGCGTCCATGACAGTCTCCGGGAAGCTGGGCCGTGCAGCGTGATATTGTCGACAGTATAATATCCAACCGTCGACACTGCATCAGGGGTGAGGATGCTCTCCGCAGAGCTCGGATTCCAGCTGTTCGAGGTCCATGGCGCGGCCGACGCGCTCGCCCACCCGCGCTACGGCCATCTGGACCGGGACACGCTCGAGGCGATGCTGCAGAGCGCCGAGGCCTTGGCCGTCGAACGCTTCGCGCCGATCGCGGCGGCGCTCGACGAGACGGAGCCGCGCATGGTCGCGGGCCGCGCCGTCACGGCGCCCGCGCTCGCGCCGGCGCTCCGTGCCTACGCCGATGCCGGGTTCATCGCCGCGGGATTCTCGCCGGAGATCGGCGGGCTTGGGCTGCCGACTTCGGTCGGTACGGCGGTGATGGCGGCGTTCGGTTCGGCCTGCACGCCGGCGGCGGGCTATGTCTTCCTCACGGCCGCCGCCGCGCGTGTCATCGAGGCCTTCGGCAGCGCCCCGCAACGCGCGCAGTTCCTCGCGCCCATGCTCGACGGCCGCTGGTTCGGCACGATGTGTCTCAGCGAACCCCATGCGGGTTCGTCGCTGCTGGATGCCGCAACGCAGGCGACCCGGATGGATGACGGGCGCTACCGCATCCGTGGCGACAAGATGTGGATCTCCGGCGGCGACCATGACGCCGCCGAGAACATCGTCCATCTCGTTCTGGCGCGCATCGTCGAGGACGGCCGCCGGTCCGACGCGCTGTCCTTGTTCATCGTGCCGCGGATCCGCGTCGACGGCACGCCGAACGGCGTCCAGTTGACGGGCCTCAACCGCAAGCTGGGTCATCACGGCACCACCAACTGTGCGCTGTCGTTCGGCGGTGCGGGAGGGTGCTTCGGCGAGCTGCTCGGCGCGCCTGGGCGCGGTCTCGAATGCATGTTCCACATGATGAACGAGGCCCGCATCGGCGTCGGCACGACGGCTGCGGCGACCGCGTGGGCGGCGTACCGGTATTCGGCCGGCTATGCGCTCGAGCGCATGCAGGGCCGGCGCGCTGCGGACGGCGCGAAGGCGCGGCTCGTCGACCATGCCGATGTGCGCCGCATGCTGCTGACACAGAAGACGATCGCCGAGGGCGGGTTGTCGCTGTGTCTGTTCGGGGCATGCCTCGTGGACCGGCAGCGCTGCGCGACCGACGACGGGACGCGGCGGACGACACGCGAGATGCTCGAAGTGCTCACGCCCGTCATCAAGGCATGGTGCGCGGAGCGCGGCGTGGAGTCGAACTCGCTCGCCATCCAGGTGATGGGCGGCGCGGGCTATGTGCGCGACCATCCGGTCGAGCGGCTGTTCCGCGACCAACGATTGAACCCCATCCACGAGGGCACGAACGGCATACTCGCCATCGACCTCGTGGTGCGCAAGGCGCGGCGCGGTGCCGGTCTCGAGCCGCTCCTGCAGGCCATCGATGCCGAGGTGGCCGCGGCGCTGGAGGACACCGCTGCCTGCGCGGCCGCGCGGTGCGTGGCGCAGCATGTGGCCGCCGCCTCGAGCACGCTGCGCAGCGTGCTGGCGACGATCGCGGCAGACAAGCCCCCGCAGGCGGCGCTCGCGTTCGCGACGCCCATCGCGCTCATGACGGGCGATCTCTCGGTCGCCTGGATGTGGCTCAAGCAGACGAGGGCGGTCGCCGCCCTCGACGACGTCCGAGCACAGGCCAAGCGCGCTGCCGCGCTGCACATGGTCACCCACCTCCTGCCGCAGTCCTTCGGCCTGGCCGCGACGGTGCTTTCGGGCGCTGCCGCCTACGACGATCTGCCGCCGGAGACGTTCGCCGAGGCTTGAGCGTCTTGGTGGCGAAGTAGCGCCGAGGTCAGCGGTTGCGGCCGAGCTCGAGCTTGGCGACGGTCTCGAGGTGCACCTCGTCCGGCCCGTCCGCGAGACGCAGGATGCGCGCCGCCGTGAACGCATAGCCGAGGAAATAGTCGTCGCAGAGGCCGCCGCCGCCATGCACCTGGATCGCGCGGTCGATCACGGCCTGGGCCATGCGCGGCGCCACCACCTTGATCATCGCGATCTCGGTGCGGGCACCCTTGTTGCCCACGACATCCATCATGTGTGCGGCCTTCAGCACCAGCAGCCGGGCCTGGTCGATCTCGATGCGCGACAGCGCGATCTGCTGGCGCACCACGCCCTGATCGGCGAGCGTCTTGCCGAACGCGGTGCGCGACTTCGCGCGCGCGACCATCGCCTCCAGTGCGCGCTCCGCGAGCCCGATGAGGCGCATGCAGTGGTGGATGCGCCCGGGACCGAGCCGTCCCTGCGCGATCTCGAAGCCGCGGCCCTCGCCGAGCAGGATGTTGCCCGCCGGGACGCGAACGCCCTCGAACAGGATCTCCGCATGGCCGTGCCCCGGTTCGTCGAAGCCGAGGGTCCGCAGCGGGCGCAGGATCTTCACCCCGGGCGTGTCCATCGGCACGAGGATCATGGACTGCTGTTGGTGGCGCGGACCGTCAGGGTCGGTCTTGCCCATGACGATCGCGATGCGGCAGCGCGGGTTCATGGCACCGGTGGTCCACCATTTGCGGCCGTCGATCACGTACTCGTCGCCCTCGCGGCGGATGCGCGTCTCGATGTTGGTGGCGTCGGAGGAGGCGACGGCAGGTTCGGTCATGCCGAAGCAGGAGCGGATCTCGCCGGCGAGCAGCGGCGCGAGCCAGCGCGCCTTCTGCGCGTCGGTGCCGTAGCGGTGCAGCACCTCCATGTTGCCGGTATCGGGCGCGTTGCAGTTGAAGACCTCGGGTGCCCAAGTCACCCGACCCATCTCCTCGGCCATCGGCGCGTACTCGAGGTTGGTCAGCCCGGCGCCATGCTCGGCGTCCGGCAGGAACAGGTTCCAGAGGCCGGTCGAGCGGGCCTCGGCTTTCAGTTCGTCGAGGACCGGCGGCGGCGTCCAGGGCGTCGGACCCGCGGCGACCTGCTCATCGAAGAGCTTCTCGCGCGGCATGACGCGCTCGCGCATGAATTCCTTGACCCGATCGTAGAGCACGCGGGCGCGGGGCGAGATGGGGAACAGCGGATCGTGGGCGATGTCGGGCATGGGGGTCGTCACCGATGGGTCAAAGGGTAGGGGTCACTGGGTGTGGAAGGAGATCCGGCCGCACTGGAAGATCTGGACGGTCTGCTTGGGCGTCCAAGCGGAAGGCCTCATGCCGGTCTCCCAGGCGCGGAAGCGGGCCTGCAGGTCGCGCACGACCTCGGGTTTGGAGAAGGTCATGAGGTCCCGTTCCGACTGGTCGTTGGCGAGGTCGAACAGCCAGGGGAAGGCGCCCTCGCGGGTGTTCGACAGCAGCTTCCAGTCACCCGACACCACCGCGTACTCGGGGCCGGTGCGGAAGAACAGCGCCTCGTGGATGGTCTCGCCGTCGCGCCCCGGCTGCATGCGCGGCGTGAGGTCCACGCCGTCGAAGGCCGCGTCGGTCTTGACGCCGGCGGCGGTGAGCACCGTCGGAGCGATGTCCATCAACGAGACGTTGCGCGGCTCGACGCGGCCGCGCGGCCAACGCGCCGGCCAGCTCATCAGGAACGGCACGCGCGGTCCGCCCTCGAAGTAGCTGAGCTTGCCGCCGGCGAGCGAGTCGCAGTCCGACACCCCCATGTAGGTGGCGGCGCCGTTGTCGGCGGTGAAGATGACGATCGTGTTGTCGGCGTCCGGCGAGCGCTCGATGGCGTCGAGCACCGCGCCGACGCTGCGGTCCAGCGCGCGGATCATGCCGGCATAGGTGCGGCGCACCGGATCCTTGATGTCGGCGAACGGCGCCATGTCGGCATCCAGCGCCTGGAAAGGGGAGTGCGGCGCGAGATGCGCGAGGTAGAGGAAATACGGCTGCCCCCGCGGTCCCGTCCCGATGAAGCGCACCGCCTCGCGGGTCAGCAGGTCGGTGAGGTAGGTCTTGTCGTCGGTGACGACCTCCGGCGGCCGTGGATCACCGGCGCGGTGCTTCATCAGCTGCACCCAGTCCACTTTACGCTCGAAACTTCGGGCACCAAGGTACGGCGCTGCGACGCTCGTGAGTCCCGGGGTACCGGCGCGCGCATAAGCGGTCTCGCCCGGCAGGAAGCCCAGGAATTCGTCGAAGCCGCGCGCCGTCGGCAGGCGGTCGGGCGTGCTGCCGAGATGCCACTTGCCGAAGATCGCGGTGCGATAGCCGCCGCGCTTGAGATCGGCGGCGAACACGCGCTGCGTCGGCGCGAGTCCTTGTCGGCCGGCATCCGCGCCTTCCGGCGTCAGGAACTCGAAGCCGTGTCGCTGCGGGTATTGGCCGGTGAGGAATCCTGCACGCGAGGGGCTGCAGACCGACGCGTTGGCGTAGCCCCGCTGGAACATGACGCCGCGCCGCGCCAAACGGTCGAGGTTCGGCGTCGGCACGGCGACCGGCGAGGCGCCGTAGGTCGCGAGGTCCGGGATGCCGAGGTCGTCGGCGACGATCAGCACGATGTTCGGGGCGCGGGCGGTGGTGCTCTTGGGCGCTGCGGGCGAGGTCGTCGCGGCGGAGGCGTGCTCGGCGCTCGCCAGCGCGAGCGCTGCGAGGCACACTGCAGTGAGGGTGGCGCTGATGATCCGACGGGACATGTCGTTCCTCCGAGCTGCGCTGCCGACCTTGCGGTCGTGCCAAGGTGACGGCAATATTAGCATGAAGTGTCGGCACTACGCGCCGTCATCCATCCTGTCGGAGGTCGTACCCGTCATGCGCCATCACCATCGCCTCGTGCTGCTCGCCGCGCTGCTCGCATCGGCCTCCTGCGTGGGCACTTCCCCGGGACCGTCCGCGACCGCGCAGAGTGCCGCGACCGGGCAGGACGCGAAGGCCTCCCGTCCCAATGTCATCGTGATCATCGTCGACGACATGGGCTACGGCGACATGGGCGCGTACGGGGGACGCATCCCGACGCCGAACCTCGACGCGCTGGCCGCCGCCGGCGCCCGCATGACCTCGGGGTACGTCACCGCCGCCGTCTGTGCGCCTTCCCGATCCGCCTTGCTCGCCGGGCGGCCGCAGACACGGTTCGGTTTCGAGTTCAATCCGGTCGGGCGTGACGAGACGCTTGGCCTCGACAAGGGCCAGACGCTGATCGCGCAGACCATGAAGTCGGCGGGTTACCGCACGGGCATGGTGGGCAAGTGGCATGTCGGGCAGGCGCCGGGTTATCAACCGCTGGATCGGGGCTTCGACAGCTACTACGGTGTGCTGGCAGGGGCCACCACTTTCCTGCGCAGCATCGGTCCCGGGGACCTGCACGTCGAGACCGCTGAAGACTCGAAGATCAATCGGCAGCGACTGCCGGTGTTCGACGGTCGAACTCCCGTGGATCCGGACGGCTATCTCACGGATGTATTCACCGACCGTGCGATCGACTTCATCGGTCCGCGCAGCACCGATCCGTTCTTCCTCTATCTCTCCTACACGGCGCCGCATGCGCCGTTGCAGGCGTCGGCTCGGTACGTGGCGCGGGCCGGCGGAGGATCCGATTTCCACCGCGTCTACGCCGCGATGATGATCGCCGTCGACGACGGCATCGGGCGCATCGTCGAGCATCTGAAGAGGACCGGCCGCTACCAGGACACGCTCATCTTCTTCGTGAGCGACAACGGTTGCGCCAGCTATATCAACGGCGGTTGTTCCAACGGTCCGCTGAACGCCTGGAAGGGGTATCCGTGGGACGGCGGGATCCGCGTGCCGTACCTCGTGAGCTGGCCGGCGCGCATCAAGCCCGCTGTACGCGGCGATCTTGTGAGCAGTCTGGACATCGCGGCGACCGCTGCCGCGGCGGCCGGCACCAAGCACCCCAACGCCGAGGGCATCGACCTCGTCCCGCTGCTGAATAAGCCGGAGAGTGCGAGCGATCGCATGCTGTTCTGGAAGATGGGGCCTAATCACATCGTGCGCGATGGTCGTTGGAAGCTCATCGTCGTCAACAAGGCCGCGCCGCCGTCGCCGGATGCGGCGAAGGGCGACGACCTCGGTCGTTCGCTGCGGCCCGACGGTCTGCCCGCTCAGGTGTCGCCGCTCGGTCAGTGGACCTTCCTCTACGACATGGTCGCGGATCCCGGCGAGAAGGTCGATCTGTCGGCGCGTCATCCGGAGGTCGTCGAGCGGTTGCGCCGGGAGTGGGCCGTCTGGGACAAGGGCAATGTCGCGCCGGGTTGGACCAGCCGTCGCAGCATCACGGTGCAGGTGAACGGTGCTCGAGCCGAACTCTTCAATTGACCGGCGCTTCCCGGTGATGCGTCGGGCCGCGCTGCTCGCCTGCACGGCGGCGTCGCTGCTGGCCGGTTGCGCGGCGGCCCCGCGCGCCGCTGATGCCGTGTCCGCGCGCATGGTGTCCGCCGCCCGCGGACCCATCGAGGTATTGGAGAGCGGCCCTCGCGATGGCGAGCCCGTGCTGCTCATCCCGTCGCTCGGCCGCGGTGCCGAGGATTTCGACGACCTCGCGGGCCGCCTCGCCCGCGCGGGCTACCGCGTGATCCGGCCGCAGCCCCGCGGCATCGGGCGCTCGGCGGCCTGGCAAGGTGAGCCGACGCTGGTCGAAATCGCGGAGGACGCGATGGCGGCGCTCACGGACATCCGCCCCCCGCGACGCGTGGTCGTCGTCGGCCACGCCTTCGGCAACCGCGTGGCGCGCATGATCGCGACGCGCGAGCCGGCGCGCGTGCGCGCCCTCGTGCTGCTCGCGGCCGGCGGCAAGGTGCGCATGGCGCCGGACGTGGAGCGGGCCCTTGTGCGGTCGTTCGACCTTACCCTCCCCGAGGAGGAGCGCATGCGCTCGGTCGCGCTCGCGTTCTTCGCGCCGGGCAACGATGCGTCCGTCTGGCGCGATGGCTGGTTCAAGAGCGTCGCCGAGGTGCAGATCGCCGCCACCGAACGGACTCCGGTCGACTCCTGGTGGGCGGCGAGCGACGTGCCCGTGCTCGTCGTGCAACCGATGCAGGATGTGCTCGCGCCGGCCGAGAACGCCGAAAAGCTTCGCAAGGAGGGCGGTGACCGCGTACGCGTCGCGTATGTCGACCGTGCGGGCCATGCGCTGCTGCCCGAGCAGCCGGACGCCGTGGCGTCGAACATCCTCGCGTACCTGCGCGGCCTGCCGAAGTGATCTCCGCCGACGCTCTGCGCCGGGCGTGGCGCGTCGCGCCGTCCGGTCCTCGTCGCGGTTCAGCGCGCGAGCAGATCCCGGTCGAGCGAGCGCGAGCAGCGCCAGAAGCAGGCGGCCGCCACCAGCAGGAGCAGCGCGGTCGCCATCATGGAGTTGCGCAGGCCCTCGGCGTACACGGCGCTGCAGACCGCTTGCTGGTCCGCGGGCAGCGCGCCCGCCACCTTGGGGTTGCAGGCTGCGGCGTCGAGCACATCGCCCATGCCGCGCGACCCGAGGCCGAGCGTGATGAAGGTGTCGCTCAGGAAGCCGATCAGCTGCGGCCCGATGCCGTTGCCGACGAGCGCGATGATGAACAGCAGGATCGCGATCGCCGATGCCCGCGAGGACTGCGGTACCACGCCCTGTCCGATGGTGTACTGCGCGCCGAGGTAGCCGTAGTGCAGGAAGGAGGCGCCGGCCCAGAGGATGAACGCGAGGCCGAGGTTCTCGGTCTTCTGCATGAAGCCGAGCAGATAGAGCGGGGTGGCGAGCACGAGCATGATGGCGGGCAGCATCGCGACCCAACTGATCGAGCGACGCACCAGGCGTTCGGTGATGTACCCCGCCGTGATGGTGCCGATCGCGCCCGCGATGCTGAGCGGGACGCCGAACTGCAGGGCGAACTGCGCCGGCGACAGGCCATGCATGCGCTGCATCATCGGCGCCTGGAAGGCCGAGTAGCCGTAGCCGACCATCGCGACCAAAGCGGCGGCGGCCGCCATGAACCAGAAGCTCGGCTTGCCGAGCAGCAGCCGGAAGGTGGCGCCGATGCCGGTGCGCTGCGGCGCGGGCATGCCCGGGGGGTCCGACCAGCCGCGCGGCGGCTCTTTGACGGTGAACAGCACCACCAGCGCGTAAAGCACGCCGGGAACGCCGAGTGCGAGGAAGGCGAAACGCCAGCCGAAGTCGGTCCCCCAGCCGAGCGACTCCGGCATCCAGCCGAGGCCGAAGACGCCGAGCACCGCGACGACCTTCTCGTCCGGCAGCTGCCCCAGCGGACCGCCGATCAGGAAGGCGAGCATCGAACCCAGCATCACACCGGTGGAGTAGACCGACAGCGCCTTCGGGCGCGCCGAGGGGCGGAAGTAGTCCGCGATCACCGAGTTGGACGGCGGGTTGCTGCCCGCTTCACCGATCGCCACGCCGATGCGCGCCACCAACAGGAACAGGAAGCCGGTGGCGAGCCCGCAGAGCGCGGTCATCAGCGACCAGAGCGCGATGCAGAACGCGATGATCGCGACGCGGTTGTAGCGATCGGCGGCCAGCGCGATCGGGATGCCCATCAGCGCGTAGAAGAGGGCGAAGGGCGGACCCGCCAGGAACCCGAACTGCGTGTCGGTGAGGCCGAAGGTGGTGATCACCGGCTGCGCGAGCACGCCGAGCAGTGCGCGGTCGATGAAGTTCAGCGTGTAGACGGCCGTGAGCGTCAGCAGCACGTACCAGCGGTAGCGCGTGCTGCCGAGGTCGCGGCCCTGCGGAGTGGTCTCTGAGGTGGTGTCCATGGGCCAATCATAGACATCACAGCGACGGACGTTGATGTTTTTTTTGGCGCACATCCTGCCGGTCGGGAGGGTTGGGCGCTACCGGATATATCTTTGTGAAGAGGTGAATGACGATGCATCCCTACGAGTCCCCCTGGATGGACGACGACCTGCGCACGTTCCGCGAGACGGCCGCGCGGTTCCTCGAGGCCGAGATGGTCCCGAACGACGCGCGTTGGCGCGCCCAGCACGGTGTCGGCAAGGAGATCTGGCGCAAGGTGGGCGAGATGGGTCTGCTGCTGACCGACCTGCCCGCCGAATATGGCTGTGGCGGCGGCGATTTCCGCCATGAGGTCGTGCTGTATGAGGAAGCGGCCCGCCGCGGATTGTCCGGGTTCGGGCAGGGCGTGCATACGATGTGCGCCCATTACATCTACAACTACGGCACCGAGGCGCAGAAGCAGCGTTGGCTGCCGCGCATGGCGCGCGGCGAACTCATCGGCGCCATCGCGATGACCGAGCCCGGCGCCGGTTCGGACCTGCAGGGCGTGCGTACCCGAGCCGTGCTCGAGGGCGACCACTATCGCATCAATGGCTCGAAGATCTTCATCACCAACGGCGGCCAAGCCTCGCTGCTGATGCTGGTCACGCGCACCAACACGGAGGACCGCAAGCGCGGCCTGTCGCTGATCATGGTCGAGACCGAGAACCTTCCCGGTTACCGTGTCGGCCGCGTGCTCGACAAGATGGGCATGCCGGCGCAGGACACCGCCGAGCTCTTCTTCGAGGACGTGCGCGTCCCCGCGGATTGCCGGCTCGGTCCCGAAGAAGGCCTCGGCATGCAGCAACTGATGGGCGATCTGCCCTACGAGCGGCTCGTCATCGCGCTGTGCGGCGTCGCCGCCATGGAAGGCGCGGTCGCTGAGACCTCGAAGTATGTGAAGGAGCGCAAGGCCTTCGGTCAGGTCATCGGCCAGATGCAGCACATCCGCTTCAAGCTCGCCGAGTGCGCGACCGTCACCCGCGTGGCGCGGGTGTTCGTCGACGACTGCATCGTCAAGCTGTTGCGGGGTGAACTTGACACCGCCACCGCCTCGATGGCCAAGTACTGGGTGACGGACATGCAGCAGCAGGTCATCGACGAGTGCGTGCAGCTGCACGGCGGCTACGGCTACATGAACGAGTACCTCGTCTGCCGCATGTTCGTGGACTCGCGGGTGCAGCGCATCTACGGCGGCACCAACGAGATCATGAAGGAGGTCATCTCGCGGACCTTGTGACCGGTCGCCGGCCGTCCGCGGGCAGGAGTAGGGACGATGTCAGGCGTTCTGCGCGGCGGGGTGATCGGTGCGGTGGTCGCGGCGGTGGCGATCGCGCTCGGCATCGGCTGGGTGGCGCAGCGTATCGACGGCGACAAGCGCGAGGTCCGCAGCACGCTCGTCTCACCCGAGAAGCCCGTCGTCATGCGCACCAAGGGCGGCCTGCTGGAGGTCGCGACGGTGCGCGCGCTGGAACGCTTCACCCGCGAGGACTCGCGCGACTTCTGGGGCATCGACCTCGGCACCACGGTGTCGCAGATCCAGGCGCCGGTGACCTACCGGTTCCACGTCGAGATGGCCCGTGAATGGCCGATCGAGATCCGCGGCCGCACGGCCATCGCACGCGCGCCGGCCATCAAGCCCTCGTTACCGGTGGCCTTCGACACCACGCTCATGGAGAAGTACACCCGTGCGGGCTGGGCGCGCTTCAACAAGGAAGAGAACCTCGAGGCCTTGGAGCGCTCGATGACCCCGATGCTCGCGGAGCGGGCGGCCGGTGAGGCCTACCGCGGGCTCGCCGAGGACGCCGCACGCAAGACCATCGCCGAGTTCATCACTATCTGGTTGCTCAAGGAGACGGACTGGAAGCGCGACCCTCTGCACAAGGTGGTGGTGCTGTTCCCGGGCGAAAAGCCGCCGCCGCTGCCATAATCGCCGGCGGGGGTATCAACCGCCGGGCGTCGTCGCCCGGCCCGGAAGCCAGCAAAGGAGTTGCGCATGGCCCTCGACCTCGTGCCCACCGGCAGGGACGTCCCGAACGACGTCAACGTCATCATCGAGATCCCGAAGGACGCCGAACCCGTCAAGTACGAGGTGGACAAGGCGACCGGCGCGATCTTCGTCGACCGCATCCTCTCGACGCCGATGCGTTACCCGTGCAACTACGGCTACATCCCGCACACGCTGTGCGGCGACGGCGACCCCGCCGATGTGCTCGTGATCCTGCCGCTGCCGCTGGTGCCGGGGTCGGTGATCCGCTGCCGGCCGGTGGGCGTGATGATGATGCAGGACGAGGCCGGGTCCGATGAGAAGATCCTCGCCGTGCCGGTCGACAAGATCTTCAACGGCTACAGCCATGTGCAGGACATCGGCCAGGTGTCGAAGCATTGGCTGGAGCGCATCGGGCACTTCTTCCAGCACTACAAGGACCTTGAGCCCGGCAAGTGGGTCAAGATCAGCGGCTGGGGCGATGCGGCGGCGGCGCGGACCATCATCGAGGAGGCGGTGGCGCGATTCAACGCGTCGCCGGACAAGCCGCACTTCTGAGTAAGTAGGACGGCCAGCGAAGACGCTGGAGGTAATGGCTCCCCGGGTTGGACTCGAACCAACGACCTTGGAGTAGGACGGCCAGCGAAGACGCTGGAGGTAATGGCTCCCCGGGTTGGACTCGAACCAACGACCTTGGAGTACGACGGCCAGCGAAGGCGCGAGAGGTAGTGGCTCCCCGGGTTGGACTCGAACCAACGACCTTGGAGTAGGACGGCCAGCGAAGACGCTGGAGGTAATGGCTCCCCGGGTTGGACTCGAACCAACGACCTGCGGATTAACAGTCCGACGCTCTACCGACTGAGCTACCGGGGAACAGGAGGCCTTGTCGAAAAGGCCGCGCATTGTCGGGAAACCCCGCAGTCGCGTCAAGCCGCCGGACCCCCATCGGGCGTTCCTCGGCAGGGGTCCGCGGGGCTATAGTGGCAGGCTGCCATGGACGCCTTCCGCTTAGTCTCCGAATACGCCCCCGCGGGCGACCAGCCGAAGGCCATCGCGGCGCTCGTCGATGGGCTGCGCACGGGGCTCGCGCACCAGACCCTGCTCGGGGTGACAGGCAGCGGCAAGACCTTCACCGTCGCCAACATCATCGCCGAGGTGCAGCGGCCGACGCTGGTCCTGGCGCACAACAAGACGCTCGCCGCCCAGCTCTACGGCGAGTTCCGCGAGTTCTTCCCCAATAACGCGGTCGAGTACTTCGTGTCGTACTACGACTACTACCAGCCCGAGGCCTATGTGCCCTCGAGCGACACCTACATCGAAAAGGACGCCTCGATCAACGAGCACATCGAGCAGATGCGGCTCTCGGCGACCAAGGCGCTGCTCGAGCGCCGCGACGCGATCATCGTCGCGACGGTGTCCTCGATCTACGGCCTCGGCGACCCGGAGGCCTACCTCGCGATGGTGCTGCACCTGGTGCGCGGCGAGATCCTCGACCAGCGCAAGCTGCTGCGCCGGCTCGCCGACATGCAGTACACGCGCAACGAGATCGACTTCTCGCAGGGCGCGTTCCGCGTGCGCGGCGATGTGGTCGACATCTTCCCGGCGGAGTCGCAGCGCGAGGCGCTGCGCGTGGAGCTCTTCGACGAGACCATCGAATCGCTGGCCCTGTTCGACCCGCTGACCGGTGAGGTGCTGCGCAAGCTGCCGCGCTACACGGTGTACCCGGGCACGCACTTCGTCACGCCCAAGGACCGGATCACGGGCGCCATCGACCAGATCCGCGACGAACTGCGCGGCCGGCTCGCCGAACTGCGCGCCGCCGACAAGCTGGTCGAGGCGCAGCGGCTCGAGCAGCGCACCATGTTCGACATGGAGATGATGAAGGAGGTCGGCTACTGCGCCGGCATCGAGAACTACTCGCGCTA
>CANHFH010000006.1 GCA_947459825.1 Pseudomonadota bacterium
CAACACCTGGCTCGTGTACCTGCGCTTCCAGCATATGCGCGGCCATCTCGACGCCGCCGAGCTCGCTGCCGAGGATGCGAAGGTGCGCGAGTTGCTGGCGGCCTCCACCGAGCCGCATCTCGCCGAGTTCGTCGCCGCTTGGGGTCCTGCCGCAGAATGAGCCCTCGCATATGAGACGGGGTCCGATGCCACCTGGACCGCCCGAGGAGGGAGAGGTCGCGGCCCTCAACCACGACGGCGAGGGTGTGCTGCGCGGCGCCAAGACGGCTTTCGTGCCGGGCGCCTTGCCCGCTGAGCAGATCCGCTTCCGGCGCGTGCGTCGCCACCGTCAATACGACGAGGGCGAGCTGCTCGAAGTCCTGCGTCCGTCGCCGGACCGCGTCGCGCCGCCCTGCGCCCATTTCGGCCTGTGCGGCGGCTGCGCGCTGCAGCACATGGATCCGGTGGCGCAGTTGGCCGCCAAACAGCGCGAGCTCGCCGAGGCGCTGGCACGCGTCGGGCGCGTGGAGCCCGCGCGCTGGTTGACGCCGCTCGCGGGACCGACGACGGGTTATCGGCGTCGGGCGCGGCTCGGCGCGAAATTCGTACCGAAGCGCGGTCGCGTGCTCGTCGGCTTCCGCGAACGCGCCAAGCCCTATGTCGCGGCGCTCGATGCCTGCGCCGTGCTCGCGCCGCCGCTCGGGGACCTCATCACGCCGCTGTCGGAGTTCCTGACGGGGCTCGCGGCGCGACAGGCCATCCCGCAGATCGAGGTCGCGGTCGGCGAGGACGCTACGGCGCTCGTGTTCCGCGTGCTCGGGACGCCGGGTGCGGCGGACCTCGCCGCGTTGCATGCCTTCGGCGTCGCCCACGGTCTGCGCATCCATCTGCAGCCTGCGGGCATGGACAGCGTGCGGTGGCTGCGCGCGCCGGATGACTCGTGGGCGACGGCAAGGGCCGAAGACGAGCCCTGGCTCCACTACACGCTGCCGGAGCACGATGTGCGGCTCGCGTTCCGGCCCACCGACTTCGTGCAGGTCAACGCGGCCGTCAACCGTCGGCTGGTGTCGCAGGCCCTCGATGAGCTGCAGGTGGGTGGCGAGCACCGGGTGCTCGACCTGTTCTGCGGGCTCGGCAACTTCACCTTGCCGCTCGCACGCCGCGTGCGGGAGGTCGTGGGCATCGAGGGCGATGCGGGTCTGGTCGCGCGCGCCCGCTACAATGCAGGCCTCAATGGCATCGACAACGCCGCGTTCCATGTCGCCGACCTCGCCGCGCCGGATGGCGGCGGGGCCGCGCTCGCGGGTCGCTTCGACCGGGTGCTGCTCGATCCGCCGCGCGCGGGCGCCATCGAGGTGCTGCCGCGGGTCGCGGCGCTCGGCGCGCAGCGCATCGTCTATGTCTCCTGCCATCCGGGCACGCTGGCGCGCGACCTCGAGGCGCTGTGCCATGTGCACGGCTATCGGCTGGAGGCCGCAGGCGTGATCGACATGTTCCCGCACACGACGCATGTGGAATCCATGGCCGTGCTGGAGCGCGCGTCATGACGCTCGGCCCCCTGATGGTCGACCTCGAGGGCACGGTGCTGCAGCCCGAAGAGCGCGAGATCCTGCAGCACCCGCTGGTGGGCAGCGTGATCCTGTTCGCGCGCAACTATTCGGATCCCGAGCAGCTCTCGCGGCTCGTCTCCGACATCCACGCCGCGCGCTCGCCGGCGCTGGTGGTGGGCGTCGACCACGAGGGCGGCCGCGTGCAGCGTTTCCGCGAGGGCTTCTCGCGTCTGCCGCCGGCGCGACGCATCGGACACGAGCATGACGCCGACGCGCGGGCCGGGCTCGCGCTCGCCCGCGAGATGGGTTGGCTGATGGCGGCGGAGCTGCGTGCGCACGGCGTCGACCTGTCGTTCGCGCCCTGCGTCGACCTCGACTACGGGGTGAGCGAGGTGATCGGTGAGCGCGCCTTCCACCCGCGGCCTGAGGTGGTCGCTGAACTCGCCGTGGCCTACCAGACCGGCATGCGGGCGGCCGGCATGGCGGCCACCGCCAAACATTTCCCGGGTCACGGTGCCGTGGTCGCCGACTCGCACCATGCGCTGCCGGTCGACCGTCGCTCGCTCATCGACCTCGGACCGGACATCGCACCGTACCGCCTGCTGATCGCCAACGGGCTTGCCGGCGTGATGGTCGCGCATGTGCTCTATCCGGAGGTCGACGATGTGCCTGCGAGCGCCTCGCAGCGCTGGATCCGCGGCGTGCTGCGCGGCGACCTCGGGTTCCAGGGAGTGGTGTTCGCGGACGACCTGTCGATGGCGGGCGCCGCAGCCGTGGGCGGCATCGTCGAGCGCGCGACGCGCGCGCTCGCGGCGGGCTGCGATGTGCTGCCGGTCTGCAACCATCGACCGAGCGTGGTGGCCTTGTTGGACGGGTGGCAGGCGGCACCGGACCCGGTCGCCGCGCTGCGTCGGGTCCGACTGCGCGGCAAGGCCCATCCGGGACCCACGGAGCTGCGCGCCTCGGAGCGCTGGCAGTCCGCCCAACAGGCCCTGGCCCGCTGCGCGGCGCCGCCCGATCTCAGGCTCACCTAGACCCGCCTCGAGGCGGGCGTCGCGTCAGCCGCCCGGCGTCACCACGGCGATGATGCCGAGGCTCGGGTGGTCGTAATAGTTGCGCTCGTTGAAGCGGACGCGCCGGATCTCGTTGATGCGCGCCGCGGGGCCGCCGTCGCCCGCATAGCGCAGGTCCATGCCGAGGTGCAGCAGCGAGCCGCGCTCGAGCATGAAGCTGCCGGAGAGGCCCGGTACGCGGATACCGAGGCGCTCGAGCGGTAATCCGGAGCGCGAACCCCAGGACCCTGCCGTCTGCACCCAACCCGTGTGCGCCAACACCCGGTAGCCGCCGCGTGCGAGCTTCTCGCGGGCGCCGCCGAGCTGCATGCGCGAGCCGGGCAGGGGGCCGATGTATCGCGCGACCTGCGTGGTCCCGGAGGAGTCGGAGCCGCCCCGCATGGGCGCAGCCGTGCCGCCGTCTCCGCCACCGGTGCTGCGGAACACGATGACCTCGACCGAATAGGTGCCGCTCGCCGCGGCGGGCGCTGCTGCGGCAGGCGTTGTGGCGGGCGCGGCGGCCGGGCGGGCCGGTGGCGACTGCGCGGGGGCGGCCGTGATGCCGAGCATCAGGGTGATCAGCCCCAGGGCCAAGGTGGGGAGGCGTCGGGGCGCCATGTCGGGGCGAACGCTCATACGCGCATCATACCGCCGCTTGGGCGCCGCCGAGCCGCTGCAGCAGCGCGGCCACGAAATCGAAGCGCTCGGCCGGGTCCTCGAGCTCGTGGGTGACCCGCAGCTTGAGCGGACCTTCCAGACGGTGCTCGCGCGGGCTGCGTTGCAGCAGACCGATCACCGCCTTCGGGTCGATGTGGTTGTCCTTCTCGAAGAGCAGATAGCCGCCCTGCGGGCCGAAATCGAGCCGTCGGACGCCGAGCCGACGCGCGGCGAGGCGCAGGCGTGCGATGCGCATGAGGTTGAGGGTCGCCGATGGGGGTTCGCCGAAGCGGTCGGTGAGCTCGGTCAGCATGGCATCGAGCGCAGTGCCGTCCGGCGCCGCCGCGATGCGCTTGTAGAGCGCGAGCCGCAGCGACACATCGGCGACATAGTCCTCCGGCAGCAGCGCCGGGACGCGCAGTTCCACCTCCGACTGCGCGGCGAGCGGCGCGTCGAGGTCGGCGACGCGGCCCTCGCGCAGCGCGCGCACCGCGCGGTCGAGCAGGTCGAGGTACATCGTGAGGCCCACCTCGGCCATCTCGCCGCTCTGTTCCTCGCCCAAGAGCTCGCCGGCGCCGCGGATCTCGAGGTCGTGGGTGGCGAGCACGAAGCCCGCGCCGAGCTCCTCGAGCGCCTCGAGCGCCTCGAGACGCTTGAGCGCGTCGCCCGCCAGCGCCTTGCGCGAGGGGACGAGCAGGTAGGCGTAGGCGCGATGGTGCGAGCGACCGACGCGCCCGCGCATCTGGTGCAGCTGCGCGAGGCCGAAACGGTCGGCGCGGTCGATGACGATGGTGTTGGCGGTCGGGACATCGATGCCGCTCTCGATGATGGTGGTGCAGA
Organism: Pseudomonadota bacterium; assembly: GCA_947459825.1. GTDB lineage: Bacteria > Pseudomonadota > Gammaproteobacteria > Steroidobacterales > Steroidobacteraceae > UBA964. The sequence goes on from CANHFH010000006.1 coordinate 4,079, forward strand.
CCAGGATGTCGAAGCGGCGGTGGTAGAAGTCGACCATCAGGCTCTCGAGCTCACGCTCGCGCATCTGGCCATGGCCGACGCGGATCTGCGCCTCGGGGACGAGCTTGGCGAGGTCGGAGGCGACCTTCTCGATGTCGCGCACCTCGTTGTGCACGAAGTAGACCTGCCCGCCGCGCCGCAGCTCGCGCAGGATCGCCTCGCGGACGGTGGAGTCGCTCCATTCCGTCACGAAGGTCTTGATGGGCTGGCGCTCGGCCGGCGGCGTGGCGATCAGCGACAGCTCGCGCAGCCCGCCGAGCGCCATGTTGAGCGTGCGCGGGATCGGGGTCGCGGTCAGCGTCAGCACATGCACCTCGGCGCGCAGCGCCTTGAGGCGCTCCTTGTCGCGCACGCCGAAACGGTGCTCCTCGTCGACGATGATGAGGCCGAGGTCCTTGAAGCGCGCGCCGGCGTGGAGCAGGCGATGGGTGGCGACGACGATGTCTACCGTGCCCGCTTCGAGGCCGGCGAGCACGGCATCGCTCTCCTTGCCTGAGCGGAAGCGCGACAGCGACTCGACGCGCACCGGCCAGTCGGCGAAGCGGTCGGCGAAGTTGGCGTGGTGCTGCTGGGCGAGCAGGGTGGTCGGCACCAGCACCGCGACCTGTTTGCCGGCCTGCACCGCGACGAAGGCGGCGCGCATCGCGACCTCGGTCTTGCCGAAGCCGACATCGCCGCAGACGATGCGGTCCATCGGCGTCTCGGCGGCGAGGTCGGCGATCACGCGCTCGATGGCCTCGGCTTGGTCGGCGGTCTCCTCGAACGGGAAACCGTTGGCGAAGGCCTGGTACTCGAGCTCGCGCCGTTCGAGCCGCGGGCCGCGCTTGGCCCTGCGCCGCGCGTAGAGGTCGAGCAGCTCCGCGGCGACATCGCGCACCTTCTCGGCCGCTTTGCGCCGGGCGCGCGCCCATTGATCGGAGCCGAGCCTGTGCAGCGGCGCGGTCTCCGGGGCGCCACCCGTGTAGCGCGACACCAGATGCAGCGAGTGCACCGGCACATAGAGCTTGTCGCCGCCGGCGTACTCCAGCACCAGGAACTCGCCGGGCTGTCCGCCGACCTCCATGGACTGCAGGCCGACATAACGACCGACGCCGTATTCCTCGTGCACCACCGGCGCGCCGGTCGCGAGCGACTGCAGGTCGCGCAGGATCGCACCGGGGTCGGCGGTGACCTTGCGCCGTCGCCGCTCCTGCCGGGCCCGCGTGCCGAAGAGCTGTGATTCCGACAGCACCGCGAGCGGCGGCTCGAGCAGGGCGAGACCTTCGAGATCCGGTGCTACCGTCAACGCGAGCCGGGTGTCCGAGGCGACGAACGCCGACCAGCTGTCGCAGGGTGTCGCCCGCAGCTTGGCGCCGCGCAGCAGTTCTGACAGCACTTCGCGTCGGCCCGGCGAGTCGGCGGCGAGCAGCACCCGGCCGTCGAACTCATGGAGGTAGCTCTGCAGCGGCGCAAGCGGCTGCTCGGCGCGGGCGTCGAGCTGCAGAGGCCGCGGCAATCCGACGCGGAACTCGAAGACCGCGGGGTCGATCGCGGCCGTGTCGCCGACCTCGCGGAACGCGTCCACCTCGACGCGCGGATGACCCACGAAGGCGCTCTCGATCGAGGCGGGTTCCACGAACAGCTCCTCGGGCGTGAGCAGCGGCCGTTCGATATCGCCCGACAGGTTGTCATGCCGCTCGCGCAGCGCGGCCCACGCGCGCTCCAAGGCCTGCGCACGGTCGGGCGTGAGGTCGAGCAGCACCGCTTCGTTCGGCAGGTAGTCGAAGAAGGTGTCGGTCGCATCGAAGAAGAGCGGCAGCCAGCTCTCGATGCCGGCCGGTGCGAGGCCCTCGCTGACGCCGCGGTAGAGCGGGCTACGGGTCGGATCGCCTTCGAAACGGGTGCGCCAGCGGCGTCGGAAGGCACGCACCGCGTCTGCATCGAGCGGCAGTTCACGCGCCGGCAGCAAGCGCAGCTCGGCCATCGTCTCGAGGGAGCGTTGCGTCTGCGGATCGAAGCGGCGGATGGCTTCGATGCGGTCGTCGAAGAGGTCGATGCGCAGCGGCGACTCGACGCCCATCGGGAACACATCGAGCAGCGAGCCGCGCACCGCGAACTCGCCCGGCGCGGCGACCTGCGACACGGACGCATAGCCGGACTCGACGAGGCGCAGCCGGAAGGCCTCGAGCGCGAGCGTATCGCCCGCCGCCAAAGAGAAGCTGCGCGCCGCGACCCAGCTGCGCGGGGGCAGCCGCTGCAGCAGCGTATCGATCGTGACGAGGACGATGCCGCGGCGCAGGTCGGGGAGCCCGGCCAAGGTCTTCAGTCGCTCGGAGATGATGTCGGGCAGCGGCGAGAACTGGTCCCAGGGCAGCACTTCCCAGTCGGGCAGCGTCAGCACCGGCAGGCCCTGCGGTGCGAAGAACGCGAGTTCGGCGCGGCGGCGGTCGAGGCTGCGGTTGTCGGGTTCGATGACGATCCAAGGGCGCTGATCGTCCTGCGCCGCCTCGGCGAGCGCGAGCGATGCGGCGCTGCCACGCAGGCCGGTCCAGCGCACCGACGGGCGCCCGGCTGTGGGGATCGATGGCCGGAGTAGCCGCGTCATGGGCGCGCAAGCTTACAGCCCCCCGGCCATGAGGCAAGGGGCGCGATGTGGTTTAATCCGGCGGGCCATGTTCCAGCCGCTGCCGCTGTTCGTGGGGCTGCGCTATGTGCGCTCCCGGACGCGCAAATTCTTCGTCTCGTTCATCACCTGGGTGTCCCTCGCCGGGGTCTGTGTGGGCGTGGCGGCGCTCATCGTGGTGTTGTCGGTCATGAACGGTTTCGAGGGCGTCTCCCGCGAGCGGCTGCTGGCGCTCGCCGCCCATGCGCGGGTGGTGACGGCGTCGGGCGATGCCGCGGCGGCAGCCGCGCGCGACCCTGCCCTGTGGCGGACGACGATGACGGCGCTCGCGGGCCAGCCCGGGGTCACCGGCGTCGCGCCCTATGCTGAACTGCAGGTGCTGGCCTTGCGTGGGCCCGAGACGCGGCCCTTGCAGCTGCGCGGCATCGACCCCGGTCTCGAGCCCCGTGTCTCCGAGGCTGCGCGCGCGTTGCGCGCAGGGCGTCTCACCGATCTGCAGGCCGGGGCGGGCGCCTTGGTGCTCGGCAGCGGCGTCGCCGCCTGGCTCGATGCGGGAGTGGGCGATCGCATCACCTTGTTGGTGCCCGGCGTCGACGCCGGCGGCACACCGGTGCCCCGGCTGCGCGAGTTCCGCGTCGCGGGCATCTTCGAGGTCGGGCATCCCGAGCATGACGGCTCGCTGGCGCTCGGCGACATCGAGGAGGTGTTCGCGTTGGCCGGCGGCGACCCGCGCGCCTTCGGCCTCAATCTGCGCTACGCCGACGCCATGCAGGCGCCGGCCGGTGCGCGCGCCGCCGCCGCGGTGTTGCCGGCATCGCTCACCGTCCGCGACTGGACGCAGGACCACGCCAGCTTCTTCCGCGCGGTGCGCATAGAGAAGACCATGATGACGCTGATCCTGCTGCTGATCGTGGGCGTGGCGGCGTTCAACATCGTGGCGATGCTGGTGATGGTGGTCACCGACAAGCGCACCGACATCGCCATCCTGCGCACGCTCGGCGCCTCGCCGCGCGGCGTGATGGGCGTGTTCCTGGTGCAGGGGCTCGCCATCGGTTGGGGCGGGGTGCTGCTCGGCGTGGGGCTCGGCGTGCTGCTCGCGCTCAACGCCACCGAGGCGGTCGCCTTCCTCGAGCGTCTGTTCGGCTTCCGCATCATGGACCCCGAGGTGTTCGTCATCTCGCGCATCCCGTCGGAGCTGCGGTGGTCCAATGTCTGGACCGTGTCGGCCGCGGCGCTGCTCGTCACGGCGCTCGCCACCCTCTATCCCGCATGGCGGGCCTCGCGGGTCGCGCCCGCCGAGGCGCTGCGCTACGAGTGACGCGGTGATCATGGACACCACGGGCACCGCGGGCAAGCGCTGGGAATGGCTGGTCGGCACGCGCTATCTGCGCTCGACCCACCGGCGCGGCTTCGTGTCCTTCGTGGCGGCGATCTCCGTGCTCGGTCTCGCGCTCGGCGTCGCGGTCCTGATCGTGGTGCTGTCGGTGATGAACGGCTTCGAGCGTGAGCTGCGCTCGCGCATGCTCGCCGTCACCTCGCATGCGACGCTGACCGGCCTCGAGGGCTCGATCACGGACTGGCGCGCGGCGCGCGCTTCGGCGCTGCGCCAGCCGGGCGTGATGCACGCCGTGCCCTTCGTCGAATCGCAGGGCATGCTCGCGCGCGGTCAGCGCGTGCTCGGCACCGCCGTACGCGGCATCGACCCCGTGCTCGAGGCGCAGGCCACCGGTCTCGGGCAACGGCTGACCGGTGCGCGCCTCGAGGACCTGCAGCCGGGCAGCTGGCGGATCATCCTCGGTGCGACGCTCGCGGCCGAGCTCGGCGCCGCGCAGGGCGATACCCTGGTGCTGATCGCACCCGAAGGCAGCGTGACGCCCGAGGGCGTGGTGCCGCGCATGCGCAGGGTCACCGTCATCGGCACCTTCAGCTCCGGGATGCACGAGTTCGACCGCGGCCTCGCGCTGCTCAACATCGAGGACGCGGCGCGCATCTACCGCATGGGCGACGAGGTCACGGGGCTGCGCCTCGCGCTCGCCGACCCGCTGCGCGCGCCGCAGGCGGTGCGCGAGCTCGCGCTCGGCCTCGGCGGCGGGTACTTCGTCAGCGACTGGACGCGCATGCACGCGAGCTTCTTCGAGTCCATCGAGGTCACCAAGGGCCTGATGTTCGTGATCCTGCTCATGATCGTCGCCGTGGCGGCCTTCAACCTGGTCGCGACGCTCGTCATGATCGTCAAGGACAAGCAGGGCGACATCGCGCTGCTGCGTACGCTCGGCGCGGCGCCCCGCGGCATCATGGGTGCGTTCGCGCTGCAGGGCACGCTGATAGGTCTCGCCGGCACGCTCGGCGGTGCGGCGCTCGGCGTGCTGCTCGCGCGCAACGTCGAGTCGCTGGTGCACGGGCTCGAACGCCTGCTCGGCACGCGGTTCCTCGACCCCAGCGTGTATTTCATGGCCGACCTGCCCGCCGCCGTGGAGTGGGGCGATGTCGCGCGTGTCTGCGGGGCGGCGTTCGTGATGTGCGCGATCGCCACGCTCTATCCGGCGTGGCGCGCGGCGCGTACCCTTCCTGCCGAGGCCCTGCGACATGACTGACACCGCCCCTACAGCCGCCGATCCCGCCGCCACATCCGTGCCCGTGCCCGTGCTCGAGGCCGAGGGCGTGGTGCGTGATTTCCGCGAGGGTGCCTCGACGCTGCGGGTGCTCGACGGGCTGGCGCTGCGCGTCTCCCGCGGTGAGCGCATCGCCATCGTCGGGGCTTCGGGCTCAGGCAAGACCACGCTGCTGCAGATCCTGGGCGGGCTCGACCGTCCGAGCGCCGGCACGGTGCGCATCGAGGGCCGCGACATCCATGCGCTCGGCGAGCGCGAGCGGGGCGAGCTGCGCAACCGCACCATGGGGTTCGTCTACCAGTTCCACCACCTGCTGCCGGAGTTCACCGCGCTCGAGAACGTCGCCATGCCGTTGCTGGTGCGACGGATGGCCACCGCCGAGGCCGAGCGCCGCGCGACGGCGGTGCTCGATCGGGTCGGACTCGGCGCGCGCCTCGGCCACAAGCCCCATGAGCTGTCGGGCGGTGAGCGCCAGCGCGCTGCCGTCGCGCGTGCGCTCGTCACCGAACCGCTGCTGGTGTTCGCCGACGAGCCGACCGGCAACCTCGACGGCCGCAATGCGGCCCAGGTATTCGAGCTGATGCTGGAACTCAACCGCGAACGCGGCACCAGCCTCATCATCGTGACGCATGACGAGCGGCTGGCCGCGAGGCTCGACCGCGTGCTCGTGCTGAGCGACGGGAAACTCCACGAACAGCGCTGATTCGCGCGTTGCCGCAGCGCGGCGCCCCCGGTAGACCTGCAGCCTTCCGGACGAGCGGAGGGCGAGGTGTCGGTGCGGACGGCGCAAAGGACCGCGGGATACGCGGCGCTGGTCGGTGTATGTGCTGCGCTCGTCGGCCCTGCGGCAGCGGACGGCGCTGCCGCCGGTGTGCTGGCGACGGTCTGCGCGGTGCTGGCGCCGCTTTGGCTGGGGGCGGGGCTGCTGCTGCCCGCGCTGCGCAGGCGCGCGGTCTGGGGGCTCGCGCTATGTGCACTGCTCGGCGCCGGTGCGGCGGCGGCGCATCTTTGGGACCAACATGCGCGCCGCTGGCCGGCCCATCTCGACGGCGAGCGCGTGATCGCCGTGCTGCGCATCGAGTCCTTGCCGGAACTGCAGGGCGGCGCCGTCGAGTTCGACGCGCTGGCCGACATCGAAGCGCCACAGGCGCTCCGGCGGTCGTTGCGCCTCCGCGTGTCCTGGCGTGGCGCGCCGCGTCCGCTGCCCCGGGTCGGCGAGCGGTGGCGTCTCTTGATGCGGGTCGACCATCTCGTCGGAGCGCGCAACCCAGGCGGCTTCGACCCTGCGCCTGAGGCCCTGCGCGGTCGTATCCTCGGCCGGGCGGTCGTGGTGAAGGCGGCGCTCAACGAACGGCTGGCGCCTGCGCCGCCGTCGCTCGATGTCCTGCGGGAACGGATCGCGCGCGCCATCCGCGCCACCGTCGAGGACCGCGATGCGGCGGCGCTGTTCGCGGGGCTCGCGGTCGGCGCCACGGGTGCGATGACCCGCGAGCAATGGCGCGTGTTCTCGGTCACCGGCACCACGCATCTCGTCGCCATCTCCGGCATGCATGTGACGCTGTTCGCTTGGCTCGCAGCGGGCCTCGCACGGCGGCTGTGGCGCGTCCTTGCGTCATGGCGGGCACCGCCGGTCGCGCGCGAACCCTGGGCTGCGTCGGTCGGCATCGGCGCGGCGCTCGGCTATGCGCTGCTCGCCGGATTCGGCATCCCGACGCAGCGCACCGTGGTGATGCTGGCGGTGTGGTGGGCGATGCGCTTGTCGGGCCGTGAGCGTTCGACGGTCGAGGTGCTGGGCGCCGCGCTGCTCGCGGTGCTCGTCATCGATCCGCTGGCGCCGCTCTCCTCGGGCTTCTGGTTGTCGTTCACGGCGATGGGTGTGCTGCTGCTCGGCGATCTCGAGCATGCCGCGCCGCGCCGTGGCGCAGTGCGCGAGCTCGCATGGACGCAGGCGCGGGTCGGCGTCGCGCTCGCGCCGTTGACGCTCGCCTGGTTCTCGTCGGTGTCGCTGGCGGGGTTCATCGTCAACTTCGTCGCGATCCCCGTGATCTCCTTCGTGCTGGTGCCGCTCGTGCTGCTCGGCATGCTGTGGGCACCCGCGTGGCGCATCGCCGAGCGCGTGCACGACATCGGCTGGCCCTTGCTGCAGGCCGCTGCGGACTGGCCGGGCGCCGCGCTGACGCTGCATGCCGACCCGTGGTGGATCGCGCTCGCCGCGCTCACCGTCCCGTTATGGTTGTTGCCGGTGCCGTCCGTCTGGCGAGCGGCTGGCCTCTGCGCGTTCCTGCCGTGGGCCTTGGTCGTCGCGGGCGTGCTGCCCCGCGCGGATGCGCCGGCGCAGGGCGAAGCGCGGATCGTGGTGCTCGATGCGGGTGATGGCGCCGCGGTGCTGGTGCGGACGCGCCGGCACGCGCTGTTGGTCGACACCGCGACAACCTATCTCGGGCAATCCGCTGGTACCCGGTCGCGCGTGCTGCCGCTGCTGCGCGAGTCCGGTCTGCGACGCCTCGATCTGCTGGTATCGAGCTCCGCGGAAGGCGGTCGGGCGGTGGGCGCCGCCGAGATCCTCGCGGTGGTCGACGTCGTGGCGGGAAGGTTCGGCGGTGCATGGCCGGACGCTCCGGCGCCGTTCATGCCGTGCGCGCGCGCGGAACGCTGGTCATGGGACGGCATCGAGGTGGAACTTCGACCGGCGCGTCCGCCGGAGGGGTCCTGCGTGCTGCGGATCGGTCCGCCAAGCGGGCCGCAGCTGCTCATCGCCGAGCGGCTCGATGCGCAGGAGGGTGCGGCGCTGCTCGCGAGCGCGGCACCGTTGCGCGCCGACCTCGCACTCGCACCGCGCCGTGGTTCGCCGGTCGCGCTCGCCCCCGGGTTCACGGCGGCGGTGGGCGCGCGCTGGTTGTTGGTCTCGGCGCGCGAGGTCCCGGCGCGTCGGCGCAGCGCCATCGCCGCGGCCTGGCATCTGCCGACCGAGCGGGTCCATGCGACAGCGCGGGAGGGCGCGCTGGCGGTCGAACTGCGTGCCGGCCTGCCGCCCCGCGTGCTGCGCTACCGCAGCGGTCTGACCGACGGTTGGGGCCCCGTGGACGCCTCACCGGGCCCACCCCCGCTCGGTTATCATCCGAGAGCCCGGTGACGGGCGGTCGCGGTGAGGTTCGAGCAGCGATGTGGGAGATAGTGCGGGCCGGCGGCCCGGTGATGTGGCCGATCCTGTTGTGTTCGGTCATCGCCGTGGCGATCACGGTCGAGCGTCTCTGGTCCCTGCAGACCCATCGGGTCCTGCCGGAGGGCCTGCTCGACAAGGTCTGGCAGCTGGTGCAGGCCAACCAGGTGACGAGCGAGGTGCTCGAAACGCTGCAACGCAACTCGCCGCTCGGCCGGGTGCTCGCCGCCGGCTTGAAGAGCCGTCACCAATCGCGCGACCAGATGATGGAGCGGCTCGAGGACACCGGGCGCCATGTCGTGCACGAGCTCGAGCGCTTCCTCAACACGCTCGGCACCATCGCCGCCATCGCGCCGCTGCTCGGCCTGCTCGGGACCGTCACCGGCATCATGAGCGCGTTCAACGCGATCAACGAAGGCGCCATCGGCGACCCGCGCATGCTCTCGGGCGGCATCAGCGAGGCGCTGATCACCACCGCCGCGGGTCTGCTGGTCGCGATCCCGGCGCTCGTCGCCTACCGTTACCTGCGAGGTCGCGTCGACGGTCTCGTGGTCGAGATGGAGAAGCAGGCGATCGCGCTGGCCGATGCGGTGGAGACCGCGGGCCCGCGTCCTCCGGTGCGCGGCAGGGCCAAGGCCGCCTCATGAACCTGCGTCCGCGCCGCGTCGAGGAGCCCGAGATCAACCTGGTCTCGCTCATCGATGTCGTGCTGATGATCGTCATCTTCTTCATGCTGTCCTCGACCTTCAACGAGGAGGGACGCCTCAAGATCCGTCTGCCGGAGGCCGGCGCGGTGGCCGCCGTGCGCGGCGAGGCGCAGCCGATCGTGGTGGTGGTCGGCGCCGACGGCAGCTATGTCATCAACGGTCGGGAGGTCGTCGGCACCGGCCCCGAGGCGCTGCGCGCGGCGCTGCTCGCCGTCGCCGGCGACGGCCGCGACGCGCGCGTCACGGTGCGCGCCGATGCGCGTGCGACCCACCAGTCGGTGGTGACGGCGATGGATGTCCTCGGGCGCATTGGCTTCCGCGAGATGAACATCGCCACCGTCAAGGAGGAGCGGCGTCCGTGAGCGTGCGGCCGGTCGATGTCGAGGACGCCGGCAAGGTCTACCGCCGCCTGCTCGGCTACGCCCGACCCCATCTCGGCATGTTCATGATCGGCGTGGTCGGGATGCTGCTGTTCGCGGCCACCGATTCGGCGCTCGCGTTCCTGGTGCAGAAGTTCCTCGCCGGCGCCTTCGTCGAGCCCGATCCGCGCATCATCTGGGCGATCCCGCTCGGCGCGGTGGGGCTCTTCCTGCTGCGCGGCATCGGCGACTATGTCTCCAACTATTTCCCCGGTTGGGTCGGCCGCCAGGTCATCAAGTCGATGCGCGGCGAGCTGTTCGCCCACTACCTGCGCCTCCCCGTGCGCTACTACGAGCAGGCGGCGACCGGCGACCTGCTGTCGCGGTTGACGCTGAACATCGAGCGCGTCGCCGAGGCGACCACCAATTCCGTCACGGTGCTGATCCGCGACACGCTCACCATCATCGGTCTGATCGGCATGCTGTTCTGGTACAACTGGCAGCTGGCCGCGTTCGTGCTCCTGCTCGCGCCGCCGATCTCCTTCCTGATCCAGTTCATCAACCGCGCCTTCCGCCGCTACAGCGCGCGCATCCAGGCGTCGATGGGCGATGTGACGCGGGTCGCCAAGGAAGCGCTCGACGCGCAGCGCGTCATCAAGGCCTTCAACGCCGAGCAGCACGAGGAGGCGGTCTTCGAGGCCGCCAACGAGCGCAACCGCCACAGCAACATGCGGCTGATCGCCGCGCGTGCGCTCGCCAACCCCGTGGTGCAGCTGATCGCCGCGCTCGGTCTCGCCGGCGTGCTGTTCTTCTCGATCCGGCAGGTGTTCACGCAGGAGATGCGGGTCGACGAATTCATGGCGTTCCTGACGGCGCTGCTGCTCATCACGGCGCCGCTGCGCCGGCTGGTGCAGGTGTTCGGGCCGCTGCAGGAAGGCATCGCGGCGGGAGCGAGCGTGTTCCAGGTGCTCGACACGCCGGTCGAGGACGAGGGCGGTCCGCTCTGCATCGCGCGGGCGCGCGGCGCGGTGGAGTTCCGTGATGTCGGGTTCACCTACCAGGCGGTCCAAGGTGCGGTGCTGAACGGCGTCTCGTTCGTCGCGGACCCGGGACAGACGGTCGCGCTCGTCGGTCGTTCGGGCAGCGGCAAGAGCACGCTCGCGAGCCTGCTGCCGCGTTTCCACGATCCCGACACCGGAGCGGTGCTGCTCGACGGTCACGACCTGCGGGAGTACCGGCGCGCGGACCTGCGTACGCAGGTGAGCCTGGTGTCGCAGGAGGTGGTGCTGTTCGACGAGAGCATCCGCCGCAACATCGCCTTCGGGCTCTGCGAGCCGGACGATCCGCGCGTCGAGGCCGCGGCGCGCGCGGCCTTCGTCACCGAGTTCGCGGATGAGCTGCCGCAGGGCCTCGACACCCCGGTGGGCGAGCGGGGTTCGCTGCTCTCCGGTGGTCAGCGGCAGCGCGTCTCCATCGCCCGCGCATTGCTGAAGGACGCGCCGGTGCTGGTGCTCGACGAGGCGACGAGCGCGCTCGACACCGAGTCCGAGCGGCGCATCCAGGCGGCGCTGGAGGCTCTGCGGCGCAACCGCACGACGCTCGTCATCGCGCATCGCCTCTCGACCATCGAGGCCGCTGACCGCATCGTCGTGCTCGACCAGGGGCGCGTGGTCGAGGTCGGCACGCATGCGGAGCTGCTGGCGCGAGGCGGTCTCTACGCCCAGTTGCACCGGCTGCAGTTCGCGGCCTGAGGACGCGGCGCTTGGCGCGGGGTCTCGAGGGCTGGCTGCAGGAGGTCTGGTACGAAGGCCGCCGCGGCGGCCTCTGGCTGCGGCCTCTCTCGTGGCTCTACGCGCTCGGTGCGGCGCTGCACCGCGCGCCGTATTCCATCGGACTGCGCCGCGCCCGTCGCGTCGGCATGCCGGTGGCGGTGGTCGGCAATCTCACGGCGGGCGGCACCGGCAAGTCGCCGTTGGTGGCGGCGCTCGCCACGGCGGTCGCCGCGCGCGGCGTCACGGTCGGCATCCTCACCCGTGGTCATGGCGCGGCGCGCACCGCGCCCAGGCGCATCGGCCCGGATGACGATCCGCGGGAGGCGGGCGATGAGCCGGTGATGCTCGCGCGCGCGACCGGTCTGCCGGTGGTGGCGGCGGTGGATCGTGCGGCCGGGGCGGCGTTGTTGCAGACGACCGGCGTGCAGCTCGTGATCTGCGACGACGGACTGCAGCATCACGCGTTGGCGCGTGACCTCGAGGTCGTGGTGATCGACGCGGCGCGCGGCTTCGGCAACGGTCGTCTGCTGCCCGCGGGTCCGCTGCGGGAGCGGCCCTCGCGGCTCGCGACGGTGGATTGGGTGGTGCTGCATGACACGGCGCCGCACGGCCTGCAGGCGTCCACGGCACGCGGCCGCGAGGGCGTGCTGCGCATGTCGCTGATCCCGGGTCCGGCGCGCCGGCTCGCAGGCGGTGGCCCGTCGATCGATGCGACCCGACCGCTCGGCGCGTTCGCGGGTCAGCGCGTGCACGCCGTCGCGGGCATCGGCGACCCGAGACGCTTCTTCGGCATGCTGCGCGCGGCGGGCATCGAGCCCATCGAGCACGCCTTCCCCGACCACCACGCCCTGACCGTCGATGACCTGGCCTTCGGCGATGCGGCGCCGGTGCTGATGACCTCGAAGGATGCCGTAAAATGCGGCGCAACGGCCGACCCCCGGCTTTGGGAGGTGCCGGTCACCGCGCGGCTCGATCCCGACGACGGCGCGGCGCTCATCACGCGGCTCGCGTCCCTCGCGGGGACCGCAGCCAAGGAGTCATGACATGGATGCACGCTTGCTCGACATCGTCGCCTGCCCGCTCTGCAAAGGGCCGCTGGTGTGGCACGCCGCGGAGACGGTGCTCGTCTGCCGCGCCGATCGGCTCGCGTTCCCGGTGCGGGACGGCGTCCCCGTGATGCTCGAGGAGGAGGCGCGCACGCTCGCGGCGGACGACCCGCTGCTCGCGCGCTGACCATGTACCGCATCGTCATCCCTGCCCGCTACGGCTCGACCCGGCTGCCCGGTAAGCCGCTGCTCGAGATCGCGGGCAAGCCGATGCTGCAGTGGGTCCACGAGCGCGCGAGCGCCTGCAGCGCGCGCGAGGTCGTCATCGCCACGGACGACGAACGCATCATGCAGGTCGCGGCCGGTTTCGGCGCCGCTGCGGTCATCACCTCGCGCGACCATCCGAGCGGCACCGACCGCATCGCGGAGGTCGCGGCGCTGCGCGGCTGGGGTGACGACGAGGTGGTCGTGAACCTGCAGGGCGATGAGCCGGCGATGCCCTCGGCGCTCGTCGAGCAGGTGGCGGGCTTGCTGCTCGCGCGGCCGGGCGCCGACATCGCCACGCTCGCCACACCGGTGCGCGACCGTGACGAATACTTCGATCCCAACGCCGTGAAGGTCGTCACCGACCATGAGGGCAGGGCGCTCTACTTCAGCCGCGCGCCCATCCCTTGGTACCGCGACCCCGTCGGGCTCGACGGGCCGGTGATCGGCGCCCGCCGGCATCTCGGTCTCTACGCTTACCGCGTGTCGGCGCTGCGCCGTCTCGCGTCGTTGCCGCCCTCGCCGTTGGAGCGCGCCGAGCAGCTCGAGCAGTTGCGGGCGTTGGCGCACGGGCTCTGCATCGTGGTGGGTGAGGCCGAACGGCGCCCAGGGCCGGATGTGAACACCGCCGAGGACCTCGCGCGGGCCGCGGCGGCGCTCGCCGCGGACGGACCGACGCTCTGCGAGTGAACGGGCCGGTGCCGCCCGTCCGTCATCCCTTGCGCGGGGCGCTCAGCGCACCTGCCGTCGTCACGATGATCGTGCTGCAGGCGTTGCGCCTGCTGACGCCGGGGCCGGTCGTCTCTTTGCTGCTCGCCGAGGTCGCGTTCGTAGTGACCGCGGCGTTGGTCGCACGCGCCAACCCGGCGATGACCTGGACCTTCGTGCCGGTGATGTGGATCGGTGTCGCGCTCGGCGCCCTCGCCGATGCGCTATGGCTCGGCGGTCGCCTCACCGAGCTGCCGGCGCTGCTCGGATTCGCAGCGCCGGCGCTCGTGGTCGGTTTCGTCCTGGCGCGGTCGTGGCCGCGCCGGCCGACGGATCAGTAGTCGTCGCGGCGCGATGAGCCGGAGCTCGACGGGCCGTAGCTCGTCGGGCTCGAGGACCAGACGACACGGGTGGGCTCGGCGACCGCGGGCTTCGCCGGCTCCATTGTCGCATCGGGCACCGACGGCGCATCGGGCACCGACGGCGCATCCGTCGGGACGGTGGTCTCGGGCGACGCTTCGGTCACCGCGGCGACAGGCGCCACTGCCCCTTGCTCGGCGGTATCGATCGGCGTCACGGGCTCCGCCGTTGCCGCGTCCGGTTCGGCCGTCAGCGGCGCGGTCGGCGGCGACGGTTCGGCCGGGGCGAGCCCGGTCCAGCTGATGCCGGCAGCGGCTTCGCGCGGCGGCGGTGGCACGAGGTCGAGCACCGACTGCGGTGATGTGCCTTGATCGTCGCCCTCGGTGGTCGAGGGGGCGGAGCCTTCCCCGTCGGTGCCCTCATCGAAGCCGTCGTCGAGATCATCCGACCCGGTCGACTCCATGGCGTCGCCTGCGGCGCCGGTCTGGCCGGCCTCGCGTCCTGCGCCACCGCGACGACCACGACGACCACGACGACGGCGACGGCCACCACGGCCCTCACCCTCGCCCTGCGCGCCCGCAGCGCCCTGCTGCGTCATGTCGGAAGCGTTCTCCGGGCTGGCCTGACTCTCGCCGACGCCGACCGATGCCGACTCCGAGAAGGCAGGAGCGGCGGCAGCGCTTGCACTGGCCGGCAGCGCGCCGTTCGCCGCAGTGGCTGCGCCGACGACGCCGGCGGCAGCGGTCATGCCCGTCGCGTCCGATCCCTCGGGACGGTTGCGATCGCCGCGGTCACGGTCACCACGGTCACGGTCACGGTCGCGTCCGCGGCCGCGCTGGCCATCACGGCCGCGGCTACGGCCCCCTTCGGTGGGCGGCTTCTCGGCAGCCGCCGCCGGCTTCTCGGCGGCGATACCCGGCTCGCGCGAGCGGTCGCGCTCGCCACCCTTGTCTTTGTTGTCCTTATCCCGTCCGCGCTCGCCGCGGTCACGGTCGCGATCACGGCCGCCACGGCCCTCGCGGTCGCGGTCACGCCCCCGACCACGGTCCCGGTCCCGGTCGCGACCACGGCTGCGGTCACGATCGCCCCGATCACGCTCGCCGCGTCCGCCCGACGACGGCTCGGCAGGGACGGGCAGCTGCACCTCCGGCTTCGGATCGCCGAACAGCCAGCGCCACAGGCGCACGAACACGCCGGCACGCGGACCAGCGGGCAGCGTGGGAGCGGCCGCGACGGCTGCCGCCGCAGGGGCTGCGACCGGCGCCGGCGCGTGCTCGACGATCGGCACAGGGGTCGTCGGCAGGAAGGTCGGCACGGCGGCCGGCTCCTGCTGCGCCTGCTTCTCACGGGTGCCGGCAGGGTCGACGACCTTGGCGGGCGTCGGCATCTGGTAACTCGTGCGCTTGAACTCCGGCTGGTCGATCTCGTCGTCGCGGACGCGGCGGATCGAGTACTCCGGGGTCTGGATGTTGCGGTTCGGCACGATCAAGAGCTCGACATCGCTCTTGTCCTCGAGCGTGCGCAGCCACTCGCGCTTCTCGTTGATGAGGTAGGTGGCGACCTCGACCGGCACCTCGGCGATGACCTTGGCGGTGCGGTCCTTGCGGGCCTCTTCGCCGATCAGCCGCAGCAGCGCGAGCGCCATCGACTCGACGGTGCGGATGCTGCCGATGCCGGTGCAACGCGGGCACATCTCGTGGCTCGAGTCGCTCAGCGAGGGGCGCAGGCGCTGGCGCGACATCTCGAGCATGCCGAAGCGCGACAGACGGCCGATCTGGATGCGCGCGCGGTCCATCTTCATGGCGTCGCGCAGGCGGTCCTCGACGGCGCGCTGGTTGCGCGACTCGTCCATGTCGATGAAGTCGATGACGATCAGGCCGCCGATGTCGCGGATGCGCAGCTGGCGGGCGATCTCGTCGGCGGCCTCGAGGTTGGTGTTGGTGGCGGTGGTCTCGATGTCGCCGCCGCGCGTGGCGCGCGCGGAGTTGATGTCGATGGAGACCAGCGCCTCGGTGTAGTCGATGACGATGGAGCCGCCCGAGGGCAGCTGCACCTTGTGCGCGTAGGCCGACTCGATCTGGCTCTCGATCTGGTAGCGCGTGAAGAGCGGGATGTCGTCGGTGTACATCTTCAGGCGACGACCGCCCTCCGACGGCATGAAGCGCTGCATGTACTCGGCGGCGATCTCGTGGGCGCCCGGCTCGTCGACCAGCACCTCACCGATGTCGTCGGAGAAGTAGTCGCGCAGCGCGCGGGTCACCGGGTCGCTCTCGCGGTAGACGAGGAACGGGGCGGGGCGCTCGAGCACCGCCTTCACGATCTCATCCCACTGGATCTTGAGGTTGTCGAGGTC
This sequence comes from Pseudomonadota bacterium, assembly GCA_947459825.1. Classification (GTDB taxonomy): domain Bacteria; phylum Pseudomonadota; class Gammaproteobacteria; order Steroidobacterales; family Steroidobacteraceae; genus UBA964. The sequence goes on from CANHFH010000006.1 coordinate 20,061, forward strand.
CCACTGGAGCTCCTCGGTGGCGCGGCCCACGCCGGCGGTGCGCACGATGGCACCCATGCCGGCCGGCACCACGAGGGCGTCCATGATGCTGCGCATCTGGTCGCGGTCCTCGCCCTCGATGCGACGGCTGACGCCGCCGGCGCGGGGGTTGTTCGGCATCAGCACCAGGAAGCGGCCGGCGAGCGAGATGAAGGTGGTGAGGGCGGCGCCCTTGTTGCCGCGCTCCTCCTTGTCGACCTGCACCACGATGTCCTGGCCTTCCTGCAGGACCTCGCGCATGTTGATGCGCCCGCCCGAGGGGTTCTTCAGGAAATACTCGCGGGAGATCTCCTTGAGCGGCAGGAAGCCGTGGCGCTCGGCGCCGTAGTCGACGAAGCAGGCTTCGAGCGAGGGCTCGATGCGCGCGATGCGCGCCTTGTAGACGTTGGCCTTCTTCTGTTCGCGGGACGGGAGCTCGATCGAGAGGTCGTAGAGCTTCTGTCCGTCAACGAGTGCGACGCGCAGCTCTTCCTGCTGCGTCGCGTTCACAAGCATTCTTTTCATGGAGGGCCCCTGTACGGGATGGGGCCAACAGCGGACGGGCGGTGATTGCCCAGGAGGCGACGGAAGGCGCGAACGAGGAGGAGGTGAGTGTCACTTTCTGTTCTTGTTCGAGCTGTCTGCCCGCGACCCCGGAGGGCGCGGACCGGAACCTGCGCTGGTCTGTGCACCGACGGCGCGCCGGGGAGCCCCTAGGGACTCGACGCCGGACGCGGCCACTGTCGGCCGGATTCGATGGCCTCGTCGCCGAGGACCAACTAACATGCGACGCCCGCTCTGGCGGTAGTCGCGGCGACGGTCGGAGTTTATGACAAAGCCCCCGGAAAAACAAGACCTTACGGAAACGACCGGAAAATCCGCTGTAAAGCAGGTCGTGGTCGGTGAAGACGACGCCGGCAGCCGCCTCGACAGGTTCCTCACCCGACAGTATCCCGGGGTGCCGCGCACCCGCTTGTTCCGCATCGTCCGCAAGGGCGAGGTGCGGGTGAACGGCAAGCGGGCCGCCATCGACACCCGCCTCGCAGCCGGCGACACGGTGCGTCTGCCGCCGGTCCGGACCGAAGCGCCGGGCGAGGAGGGGGGTGATGACACCTCGGTCGGTGGCCGCACCGGTGCGGCCGGGTCGGGTGCTGCGGACGCCGGGGCCAAGCCGAAGCGTGTCCGCGTACCGACCAGCCTGGTGGACACCATCACCCGTGCCGTGATCCACGAGGACGATCGGCTGCTGGTCATCGACAAGCCCGCCGGCATCGCCGTGCACGGCGGCAGCGGCGTGTCTTTCGGGGTCATCGAGGCGCTGCGCGCGGCGCGGCCCGATGAGGCCGACAAACTCGAACTCGTCCACCGCCTCGACCGGGACACGAGCGGTGTGCTGCTGGTGGCGCGCAAGCCCGCGGTGCTCCGCATGCTGCATGCGAGCCTGCGCGACGGTGAGGGCTTCGAGAAGCGCTACCTCGCGCTGCTGAAGGGCGACTGGCAGCTCGGCAAGAAACGCATCGATGCGCCGCTGCGCACCGACCTGCGCGTCGGCGGCGAGCGCACGGTGCGGGTGCACGCCTCCGGCAAGCCGTCGGCCAGCGATTTCCGGGTGGTGCAGTCCTACGGCCGCACGGCGACGCTGATGGAGGTCTCGATCCTCACCGGCCGCACCCACCAGATCCGTGTGCATGCCGCGTATGCCGGCCATCCGGTCGCGGGCGACCCGAAATACGGCGACGAAGCCTTCAACGAGGACATGCGCGAGATCGGCCTCGAGCGCATGTTCCTGCACGCCTCGAGCATCTCGTTCGTGTGGCCCGATCGCGGCACCGAGTTCAGCGTCAACGCGCCGCTGCCGCCGGAGCTCGCGCGGGTGCTAGATGTCATCGTGCGCCCAAGGTCGAAGCGTTCGCGCAAGCCATATAAGCGGTAGCCCGATCAGCGCGGTCGGGTCCTCCGAACGCAGCCGCTCGAAGAGCGTGATGCCGAGGCCCTCACATTTGAAGCCGCCGGCGCAGTCGGTCGCAGGCTCCGCCGCGACATAGGCTGCGATCTCCTCGCGCGTGAGCGCGCGGAACTCGCAGACGGTCTCGTCGAGGTGTTGCGCCTCGAAGCCATCGGCGAGGCTGACGACGCAGACGGCGGTGTGGAACACCACGCGGTGGCCGGCGAGCCGCGCGAGCTGCGCAGCCTGGGCCTCCGGGCTGCCAGGCTTGCCGAGGCACTCGTCACCGAGCGCGCAGACCTGGTCGGAGCCGATGACCAGCGCGCCGCGTTCTGCCGGCAGGTGGTCTGCCGACCCGGTCGCTGGTGCCGCGAGCGTCTCCGCGACCGCCAGCGCCTTGCTGCGGGCCAGGCGCAGGGCGAGGGCCGCCGGGGTCTCGCCGGGTAGCCGGGATTCGTCCACCTCGGGGCTACGCCACTCGAAGGGGTGGCCGAGGCGGGTGAGCAGTTCGCGGCGGTAACGGGACCCGGACGCGAGCCAGAGAGGCCTCTTCAGCAGAAACAAGGGCTTACACCACCGATTGGTTTTGACTAGCCGGAAGGTCGCCCCTATCATACGCGCCCCATGCCGGCTGACTGGTCACGACCGCTGGATGTCGATCGCGCCGCCGACCAGCGCAGCGAGTGGGAGTTCGAGTTGCCGCTCGTGGGCCTTCCGCGGTTGGCACCGGACCTCGCGCTGCAGGAAGGCAGTGCGGCCTGTCGGGTCGAGTTCGCGCGCGAGCGCGGTCGTCCGGTGGCCCAGGTGGAGGTCCGCTCACGCGTGCCGCTGCGTTGCCAACGCTGCCTGCGGCCGGTGTGGGTCGACATCGACGTGAGTTCGCAGGTGCGGCTCGTCACCGATCCGGCGCAGGCCGGTGAGGCGGAGCCCGGCGAAGGTGATGATGACGGGTTGGAGAGCAGCGGCGCGGAGCCGACCCTCGCCCCCGAGGGACGAGTCGTGCTGCGCGACCTCGTCGAAGAAGAGATCCTGCTGGCGGCGCCGTTGGTGCCGCGGCATGAAGATGTCGCCGGATGTGGCCCCGGCGAGGCGATCCCCGCGGAAGAACCTTCCGGGGACGCGAAGAAGGGCCCGATGAACACGCCGTTTGCGGGGCTGGGCGAGCTCCTGAAACGCGGCCACTAGTCCGATCGCCCGTCGAGGAGTTCCGCCATGCCAGTCCAGAAGAGCCGCAAGACCCCGTCCAAGCGCGGCATGCACCGCTCGCACGACGGTCTCGCCAAGCCCGCCCTGTCGGTCGATCCGCAGTCGGGTGAGACCCACTTCCGTCACCGCATCACGCCGGACGGTTTCTACCGCGGCAAGCGCGTGATCGAGAAGCCGGCCGACGAGGAAACGGCGGGCTGACGCCCCGGCGCGCCGCGGGGCGCGCCTGCCCCTCACGGGGCACCCAAAGATGACCGTCATCGCGCTCGATGCCATGAGCGGCGACCTCGGCGCACAGGAATGCGTGCCGGCGGCGCTGCGCGCGCTCGCCGAGGATCCTGCGCTGCGCCTGCTGCTGGTGGGCGACCCGGCCGTGCTCGAGCCGCTCCTCGCCGCTGCGGCGAAGGCCGGGCCGCCCGCCGCCGCCCGCGCCCGCCTCGAGGTCGTGCCCGCGAGCGAGGTCATCACCATGGACGACTCGCCGCGCGAGGCGATCCGTCGCAAGAAGGACTCCTCGATGCGCGTCGCGATCGACCTCGTCCGCGAGGGACGCGCCGAGGCCGCGGTCAGCGCCGGCAACACCGGCGCGCTCACCGCCATCGCGCACTTCGTGCTCAAGTGCCTGCCGCAGGTCGAGCGTGCGCCGATCATGTCCGCGGTGCCGAACGAACGCGGCTCCACGCATCTGCTCGACCTCGGCGCGAATGTGCGCGCCACCGCGCTGCAGCTCGAGCAGTTCGCGATCATGGGCGCCATCGTCGCGCGTGATGTGCACGGCATCGTGCGGCCGCGGGTGGGTCTGCTCAACATCGGGGTCGAGGAGACCAAGGGCCACGACCTCGTGCAGGAGGCGCATGCGCTGCTCGGTGCCTGGCATTCCGCGGGTCACGCGCGCGACTTCGAGTATGTCGGCTTCGTAGAGGGCGGCGACATCTTCACCGGCGAGGTCGATGTGGTCGTTACCGACGGCTTCACCGGCAACGTCGCGCTCAAGACCATGGAAGGGGTCGCGCGGCTCATCGGCAAGCGGCTGCGGCAGGAGTTCACCGCGAGCCTGCCCGCGAAGGTCGCAGGCCTCGCCGCGCGGCCGGTGCTCGCGCGCGTCACCGCCTCGCTCGACCCACGCGCCTTCAACGGCGCGGTCATGGTCGGGCTCACGCGCGTCGTGGTAAAAAGCCACGGCAGCGCGGACCGCGTCGCGCTCGCCCGCGCCGTGGCCATCGCCGCCACCGCGGCGCGTCGTCAGCTCGTGCAGCATGTCGCGACCGCCCTCGGGGAGACCCACGCATGACGTTCCAACTAAAATACTCGCGCATCGCCGGCACCGGCAGCCACCTGCCCGAGAAGGTGCTCACCAACGCCGGACTCGAGAAGATGGTCGAGACCTCCGACCAGTGGATCCAGGAGCGCACCGGCATCCGCCAGCGGCACATCGCCGCCCAGGGCGAGACCACGGTCGACCTCGCCGTGCCGGCGGCGCGCCGCGCCATGCAGGCCGCGGGCGTCGAGCCCGACGAGATCGACTTCATCATCTTCGGCACCTGCACGCCCGACCAGGTGTTCCCGAACTGCGGCGCGCTGCTGCAGGACCGGCTCGGCATCCGCAACTGTCCTGCGGTGAGCGTCGAGGCCGCGTGCAGCAGCTTCATCTACGCGCTCTCCATCGCCGACAAGTTCGTGCGGCTGGGCGAGGCCAAGTGCGCGCTCGTCATCGGCGCCGAGACGCTGAGCCGCATCGTCGACTGGACCGACCGCAGCACCGCCATCCTGTTCGGCGACGGCGCGGGTGCGGTGGTGCTTAAGCCTGCCGACGAGCCGGGCATCCTCTCGACGCACCTGCACACCGACGGCTTCTACAAGGACCTGCTCTACTGCCCGGTCGGACCCTCGAAGGGCTTCCATGTCGACGAGTCCGGCCGCACGCCCATGTTCATCCACATGGCCGGCAACGAGGTCTTCAAGATCGCGGTGAAGTCCTTGGGCTCCATCGTCGATGAGACGCTGGCCGCCAACAACCTCGACAAATCGGCCATCGACTGGCTGGTGCCGCACCAGGCCAACATCCGCATCATCCAGGCCACGGCCAAGAAACTGGATATGCCGATGGAGAAGGTGATCGTGACGGTCGCCGAGCACGGCAACACCTCGTCGGCGTCGGTGCCGCTGGCGCTCGACGCCGGCGTGCGCGACGGTCGCATCCAGCGCGGTCAGCTGCTGCTGCTCGAGGCCTTCGGCGGCGGCCTCACCTGGGGTTCGGCGCTGATCCGCTACTGACGCCGCCGGTCACCCGGCGCCGCCTTCCGCAGGACGAAAAAAAACGCCGCGCTCTCGCGCGGCGTCTTTTTCCCGGAAGCGGGACCTTGCGGTCTTACTTCGAGATCGTGCGCTTGAACATGCGATCGATCTTCTCGTTCGTCGCATCGCAGCACGACTGGCTGGCCTGAGCGGCAGCCAGAGCCTGGTTGGCGGTCGACTGCGCGCCGCTGGCAGCCGAGGCGGCCGAGGCGGCAGCGCTACCGGCGCTGTCGGCAGCGCTCTTGGCGGCGGCGACCTGCGAGCCGATGCTCGAGACCTGCGACTTCAGCGTGTCGATCTGGGCCTGCAGCGGCTTCAGGTCGGTGCAGCCGGCGAGGGCGGCGACGGCGGCGAGGGCCGCGATCTTGGCGATGACAGGAGTCTTCATTTTCGTTGTCCTCTAGAGGTTTCTGGCGATCGTGGCGATGGGCGGCGACCCCCTTGAGGATCCACGCCCACGCCGGCACCAACTGCACCAAATCCGCGCGCGGATTGCAACCTGCGCGTGCGTGTGCGGTACCGCCAGGGGCCTCAGATGGCCTTTTTGCGCAGAAGGAACTGGTGGTTGCGCAGCTTGATGGTGTCGGCGACACCTGTCACACGGAATTCATCCACGGCCCGGGTCACCCCGTGGTCCCAGATGCCGCGGCGGTCGTAGTCGTCGCCGGCGATGTAGCCGCCCGGCTTGAGCTTGGGGAAGAACGCCTCGAGGTCGCGCTTGACGTCGTCGTAGAAATGGCTGGCGTCGACGTAGATCCAGTCGAAGTGCGCGTCGGGGAACAGCGGCGCCGCGTCATGTGACAGCGTGCGGTGCAGCACCACGCGCCCCGAGGCGATCTCGCGCGCGAAGCGGGTGGTGACCTGCACATACTGCGCCTGCAGGGCGTCGCTGGCCGCCTTCGCGTCCTTGAAATCCTGCGTCGGGCCATCGTAGAGCGTGCCGTCGTCCTTGGTGAACCAGGGGTCGACGAGGTGCAGCTCGCGCGGCTCGTTCATGGCGAGGATGCGTTCGGAGAAGTCGCCGTCGAAGACGCCCACCTCGATGACCACGCCGCCCTTCGGGACATGGTCGAACAGGAAGTCACGGCTCGCGGCGCGACGGGCGCGCTTCGAGAAGAGCCGCTGATACCAGTGTCTTCCGGGCAGTCCCGGCGCGGGGCGATACATGGCAACATCATAGCCGATGGACAGAGCGCCCATGTACGACGGCACAGGACCGGCAGCCGGATCCGAAGGGAAGGGCGGTGTGCCGACGCGTGCGCCGCCGCGCGCGCTGTTCGTGCCGGTGAGCGGCCCCTCGGGCATGGGCGAGTTCGCGCGGGCGCGCGGTCTGGCCGACGCCTTGAAGGCCCGCTGGCCCGAGGTCGAGACGCATTTCCTCGTGCACCGCGACGCTCCGTACGCGCGCGGCTTCCACCACCCGCTGACGCTGCTGCCCGCATCGCCCACGCTCCGCACCGATGAGGTGGTCGCCGCGATCCGCGCCTTCCGTCCGGGCGTCGTGGTGTTCGACAACGCCGGCCGCAGCGGTGCGCTGCGCGCGGCGCGCGCTGCCGGCGCTCATGCGGTCTATGTGAGTTCGCGCAGCCGCCAGCGCTACAAGGCGTTCCGGCTGCGGTGGATGCGGCTGCTCGACGACCACTGGATCTCGTACCCGTCGCCGATCGCCGGGCCTCTGACCGCCGTCGAGCGCTTCAAGCTGCGGTTGATGGGGCAGCCGGAGATCCGTTTCCTCGATGCGGCCATCGCACCGCCCGACGAGGCTGCGGCCGAAACGCTGCTGGCGGGCGGCGCGGCGCCGGAGGTCATCATCGTCCCGGGCGGCGGCAGCCAGTTCCACGACTCGGCGATGACACCGGCGCGTTTCGCCCGTTGGGGCGAGGCGCTGGCTGCGCGCGGCCACGAGGTCGTCTTCGTCGCGGGGCCATCGTTCACCGCGGAGATCGCGCCATCGCCGCGGTTGCGCGTGCTGCGGGGCGTGGGCGGCGGGGCTTTGATGGCGCTGCTGATGCGCAGCCGGTTGGTGCTGGTCAATGGCGGCGACACGCTGCTGCAGGCCATCGTGCTCGGCAAGCCCTGCGTCGCCGTCCCGATCGCCGGTGACCAGGCGGCGCGCATCGCGGCCTGTACGGCGCTGGGCGCCGCGGCGGCGCCGAAGCCCGACGATGTGGTCGCGACCTGCGCCGCGTTGCTCGACGACGCGGCGCGGCGGGAAGCGCTCGCCGCGGCCGCGCGCAGCGCCGGGTTCACCGACGCGTTGCCCGGCATGGTGGCGCGGCTCGGCGCGCACCTCGGGCTCACCTAGCGGCGATCAGCTCCTTGTAGGCCGCCAGCGTCTCGCGCACCACGGTGTCGAGATGCCAGGCCGAAAGATCGTGCTGCTGCCGCGGCGTTCGCGCCGCCGCGAGTTCCTGCAGCGCCTTCGCCATCGCCGGCACATCGTCGATGTCGACCAGCCGCCCCGGGAACCGCGACAGGATCTCCGAGGGGCCCTGGGTGCGCGTCGCGAGCACCGGCGTACCGGCATCGAGCGCCTCGAACAGCACGCGGCCGAGCGGTTCGCTGCGCGAGGGGCTCACGAAGAGATCGAAGGCCTGGTAGAGGTCCTTGGCGTCGCTGCGGAAGCCCAGGAACTTGATGCGTCGATCGGGGCTTGATGCCGCCGCCAGCCGTTCGAGCGATGCCCGTTCGCGGCCCTCGCCGGCGATCACGAGGCGCGCCTGCGGCAGCGCCGCCGCGCCGAAGGCGCGGATCAGCGTGTCGAAGCCCTTCGACTCGGCGAGCCGTCCGACGCCGCCGACCAGGAAGTCCCCCGGCGCCGCGCCGGCGAGCGCGCGCAGTTCCGCGATCCGTTCCGGTGCGAGCTTCGGCTGCGGCATCAAAGATTCATTGATGTCGAACACGCGGCCGCGATAGTCCGTGAGGTCGCACTTCTGCCACTGCGCGATGACGATCAGCCCGTCCATCTGCAGGAAATGCGGGCCGTTGACCCACATGTGCAGCGTGGCGATGGTCGGGCAGGGCGGCTTCAGGCGGGCGACGAGCCGCGTGCTCTTGCGCAGGTGGGTGTGGATCACCTCGGGGCGGAACTCCCGCACCGCACGCTTGAGACCTGGCCCCGGGAACCAGCGACCGCATTCGACGACCTGCACCCGCGGGTCGAGATGGTCGCGGATCGAGGCGCCGCCCGCGCCGCGATGGTCGCGGCGCAGCGCCAGCATGACCTCGTGGCCCTCCGCGACGCAGGCGTTGCACATCTCGGCGGTGGCGCGCTCGGTGCCGGCGAAGCCGCGCGAGAACAGCGTGTGCAGGATGCGCATCGTGCGCCCTCAGCCCTTGCGTTTGTCGCGCAGGATCTCGCGCGCGGCGTTGCGACCCGGCACGCCGGTCACGCCGCCGCCCGGGTGTGCGCCGGAACCGCAGAGATAGAGCCCTTCGAGCGGCGTGCGGTAGTCGCCGTAGCCGAGCGCGGGGCGTGCCGCCCACAGCTGGTCGAGGCCGAGCGCGCCGTGGAAGATGTCGCCGCCGGCGAGCCCGAAGCGCTGCTCGAGGTCGAGCGGCGAGAGCGCGGAATGTCCGAGCAGGCTCGCGCGGAAGTTGGGCGCCTGCGCATCGACCGTATCGATGATGAGCTGCGCGGCGGCCTCGCGCATCGCCGGGTCCGCCCAGCTGCGGCCGGGCGCGTCGGGACGCGCGAGGTCGTAGTCGAAGTGCTGGCAGAAGAGGCTCGCGACATGCGCGCCCGGCGGCGCCAGGGTGTCGTCCAGCGTCGAGGACACCAGCATCTCCACCACCGGTGCGCCCGATACGCCGTGCAGGCGCGCTTCGGCGTAGGCGCGGTCCATGTAGCCGAGCGAGGGTGCGATGATGATGCCGGAGCTGAGGTGCGTGTCGTCCGTGCGCGAGCGTCGCGCGCTGAAGCGCGGCAGCTCCGCGAGCGCGACGTTCATGCGGAACGAGGCCGACCCGACCCGCCAGCGCTCGATGTGGCTGCGGAAATCTTCGGGCAGGTCGTCGGGCTGCAGCAGGCCGAGGAAGAGCGGCTTCGGCCCGAGGTTGCCGATGATGTTCGGCGCACCGAACACGCGGCCGTCGGCGAGCCGGATGCCGCTCGCGCGCACGCGGCCACCGCCGATGCGGCCCGCGGGGCGGCTCGTGATGATGCGCTCGACCGGCGCGTCGCACTCGATGTGCACGCCGAGCCGGCGCGCCTCGGCGGCCATCGCCTGCGTGATCGCGCCCATGCCGCCGATGGCGTGGCCCCAGATGCCGCTCTTGCCGTTCACCTCGCCGAAGGCGTGGTGCAGCAGCACATAGGCGCTGCCCGGCGTGTAGGGGCTCGCGTAGTTGCCGACGATCGAATCGAAACCGTAGAGCGCCTTGAGCGGCTCGCACTCGAACCAGTGGTCGAGGATCTCGCCGGCGCTGCGCGTGAAGAGCTCATGCAGTTCGCGCTGCCGGGCGAGCGGCAGCGCACGGAAGCCGCTGCCGAAGCGCAGCAGCTCCCAGAGGTCGCGGCCGCGGCGCAGGTCGGTGGGCGGTGTGCGGTGCAGCAGGTCGCGCAGCAGCGCGACGGCGCGGCCGAGCATCTCGTTGAAGGCGGGCAGGCGCGCCGCGTCGCGGGCGCTGAAACGGCGCACCTCCTCGAGCGTGTCCGCGGCGGTCGGGCCGGCGCTGAACGAGCCCCCGTCGGGCAGCGGCAGGAAGTTCTGCATCGGCCGCTCGACCACGCGCAGCCCGTGGCCGGCGAGACCCAGTTCGGCGATCACCCCGGCATCGAGCAGGCTCACGGTGTAGCTGGCGGCCGAGTTGCGGAAGCCGGGGTGGAACTCCTCGGTGACGGCCGCGCCGCCGATAACGCCCCGGCGCTCGAACACGGCCACCCGCAGCCCCGCCCGGGCGAGGTAACAGGCGCAGGTGAGGCCGTTGTGACCGCCGCCGATGACCAGGGCGTCGAAATCTGCGGCAGGGGGCTTGCGACTGGATGTATTCACAGGTACTGTATGGAACAACAGAGGTAGAGGTGCCACATGTCAGACATGTCCGATTTGACTCCCCGCCAGACCGAAATCCTCCGTCTCATCCAGCGCGCCATCGCCGAGACCGGCATGCCGCCCACACGCGCGGAGATCGCGCAGGAACTCGGCTTCCGTTCGGCGAACGCCGCCGAGGAGCACCTGCGCGCCCTGGCCCGCAAGGGCGTCATCGCGCTCGTGCCGGGCACCTCGCGCGGCATCCAGCTGAAGGACATCCTGCGCGAGCAGCTCGGCCTGCCGCTCATCGGCCGTGTGGCCGCCGGCAAGCCTATTCTCGCAGAAGAGAACATCGAAGCGCGATTCAACATCGACCCGGACATCTTCTCGCCCAAGCCGCACTATCTGCTCAAGGTCACCGGCATGTCCATGAAGGATGTCGGCATCCTCGACGGCGACCTGGTGGCCGTGCACCGCACGCCCGAGGTCCGCAACCGCCAGATCATCGTCGCGCGCCTCGAGAACGAGGTCACCGTCAAGCGTTACAAGCAAGAAGGCAGCACCGTATGGCTGTTGCCCGAGAACGTCGACTTCGAGCCCATCCGCGTCAACCTGCGCGAAGAGCCGCTCATCATCGAAGGGGTGGTGGTCGGCGTGCTGCGTCGCGGCGCGAGCGGACCGGGCAAGTCCGTCGGTCTCATGTAGTCCTAAGCCGCAAGCGTCCGGGCCCGCCCGGGAGACCACCATGGCCGATCTGATACTGCGCCCCTCGCCGGGCGCGACGGGCGATTTTGCGCCGAAGAAACTGCGGCGCCCCGCGCGCGCGGCGCTGCGGCGCTACACCTGTCCCTGCGGCTGCGGCCGCAACGGTTGGTTCTCGCAGCCGCGTACGCTGCGTGCGGCCGCGGTCAGCACACACCCCGATGCCGACGCGGGTCCGGCGTGAGACCACAGGCGGCGCGCAGTGGTGGACGCCATGGATACCCTTGCCGGTCTCCTCACGCATCCGGGCATCTGGCGCGGCCGCGGTCTCGCACGCAGCGATACGCACGCCACGGGCTACGCGCGTCTCGATGACGCCTTGCCGGGGCGGGGTTGGCCTGCGGCCGGCCTCACCGAGATCCTTACCCGCCGTCCCGGTCTCGGCGAACTGCGCTTGCTGCTGCCGCTGCTCGCCGCGCTCGGCGCCGCGCAACCGCCGCGTTGGGTCGCGTGGGTGTCGCCGCCCTTCGAGCCCTACGCGCCCGCGCTCGCCGCGGGGGGCGTGCCGCCCGGGCGCCTGCTCGTGATCCGCGCCGCCGAGCCGCTGTGGGCGCTCGAGCAGACGCTCGATTCAGGTGCTTGCGGCATCGCGCTCGGCTGGCCGGAGTCCGGACGCCGTCCGGTGCGGGCGCGCGACCTGCGGTGGCTGCAACTCATCGCCCAGCGCCATCGTGCGCCGGCGTTCCTGTTCCGTGGCCTCGCGGCCGCGCGCGAGGCATCGCCCGCCGAACTGCGTCTGCTGTTCGAGCCGCAGCCGGGCGGTGCACGGCTGCAGCTCTTCAAAAGCCGCGGCGGCCACCGTGAGCCGTTCGAGCTGCAGTGGCCTGTTCCGCATCGCTCCGCAGGGGAGGTTCCGCATGGCGCGGCGTGAACGCGTGGCCTCGACGCGCCGCGCCTTCGCAAGGCTCGGCAGCGCGACACACGCACGGTCCGCACCGACCGCGGTCACCGCGCCCGCCGGTGTGCCGCCGGGTCCGCCGCCGCTCTCGCCACCGCTCGGATCCTTGTTCGACACCGCGCCCGAGGCCTGGGTCGCGCTGTGCACCGCCGCCGACCCCGAGCGCCTCGATCACCTCGCACGGCTCGCGCTCGGTTTCAGTCCGCGCGTGAGCCTCGAGTCCGATGCCGTGCTGCTCGAGGTGCGCGGCAGCTTCCAGCTGTTCGGCGGGCCGCAGGCGCTGTGCGCGCAGCTGCTCGCGCGCTGCCGCGCAGCGGGCGTCGAGCCGCGTTGGGCGCTCGCGCCGACGCCGCTCGCCGCGCTCGCTCTGGCCCGTGCCATGACGGATGCCGAGGCTTGCGCAGGGCAGGGCGTCGCGGTGCTGGCGCGCGACCGTCTGGTCGGTGCGCTCGCGCCGCTGCCGCTCGCCGTGCTCGGCTGGTCCGACGACACGATCGCGCGGCTCGCCTCGAGCGGAGTGCGTACGCTCGGCGCGGCGCTGCGCCTGCCGCGCGCCGGGTTCGCGCGGCGTTTCGGTCCCGGTACGCTCGCCGACCTCGACCGTCTCGTCGGCCTCGCGCCCGAGCCGCGTCGTGCCTTCATGCCGCGCGAGCGTTACCGCGTCCGCCACGAACCTTCCTTCGAGCTCGCTGCGCAGCCGGCCGTGCTGCGCGAGATCGGTCCGCTGCTCGATGCGCTCGAGTCCTTCCTGCGCGCGCGCGGCTGCGGCACCGACCTGCTGATGCTGCGGCTCGCGCACCGCGAGCGGCCGGCGCAGCACGGGGCCGCCGCCATCCCGCCATACACGCCCGTGACGCTGCGGCTCGCCGCCGCCGAGTGGCTCGCCGCGCGCTTCGCGGCCTTGCTCGCTGAACACCTCGCGCGCACCGTGCTGCCCGCGCCCGTGGTGCGCATCGAACTGCGTTCAGGTGCGTTGCGCGCGGTGACGGCCGGCAGCGCGGCGCTGTGGCGTCCCGGCGAGCACGGCGGCGGACTTGGCCGCGAGTCGCCCGCGCTCATCGAGCGGCTGCGTGCGCGGCTCGGCAGCGAGGCCGTCTACGGCCTCTGCCTCGTGCCGCGCCACCGTCCCGAGGTCGCCTGGCGCGTCGCCGAGCCGGCGCTGCCGGGTACGGCGTCAGGCGCGGCATCAGGTGCAGCGGCAGATGCGGTGGCAGATGCGGCACACGCTCCGGGGTCCGCGCCTGCGGAAGGGTGCGGCCTGCGCCGCCCGCTGTGGCTGCTGCGCGAGCCGGAACCGCTGCCGTGGCCCTATGAGGCCTTGCAGCGGCTCGAGGGCCCCGAGCGCATCGAGACCGGTTGGTGGGACGGCGGCGATGTCGCGCGCGACTACTACATCGCCCGCGAGCCTTCGGGCGCCGAGGTCTGGGTGTACCGCGAGCGGCTGCCGCCGCACGGCTGGTGGTTGCACGGCGTGTTCGGCTGAGGCCGGACCAGCCGTGTGTATCCGTCAGCCACGCCTTGAAGTGGTGTGTCGCCGCGTCGCGCGTGGTCGCTCCGTGCGTGGCCGATCGATGAGGCGACCGTTCGCGTACTTGTGCAGTACGCTCGCGATCAGCGTCTGGTAGGGTAGGCCCTCCTCGTGGGCGAGCGCCTGCAGTTCCTGCAGGGTGTCCGATGACAGACGGATGTTGATGCGCTGGTCCTTGATCGGTGTCGCACGCGCCGCCGCCCGCAACGTCTCGACCTGCGGTCCGTGCCCCTGCGAGACGAACTCGCCGCGCCCATAGGCCGCCAGCACTTCGCGCTCCTCGTGCAGGTCGGCGCTCATGCCCGTGCTCATCTTCTGCATCCTGCGGTCTTTCTTGCTGGCGTTCATGTGTATCGGTCCTCGCTCAGATAGATGCGCGTCGCCTTGCGGCTCGGGATGATGGTCTTGAGGAAGAACTCGCGTCCGTCCTCGACGAAAGGCACCAGCCAGGCGTAACCGGCGAAGCGTATGACGAGGATGCGTTGCCCCGCGTGGCGCGACGGTCCGGTCCGCACCGCCACATCGAGCAGGTCACCCGCGCGGATCGCCCGGACCACATCCTCGAAACCGATGCCCCGCGTGGTGCGCAGCCAGAGGTCCTTCGTTTCGTTCCACGCGAAGCGCTTGCCGTCGAGCGGAGCGATCGATGGTGATTGTGATGTCATTGTGTGCCTTTTGTCATCTTTTTAGGGCGGACTCGCGCGTGCTGCAGAGACTGTATATAAATACAGTATGCCGCCGCCATCCCCGGATCTGCCGTTTTCGCCCAGATATGCCGAGCTGCACTGCCTCAGCAGCTTCAGCTTCCTGCGCGGCGCTTCGCAGCCGCAGGAGCTCGCCGAGCGCGCCGTCGCGCTCGGCTACACGGCGCTCGCCATCACCGACGAATGCTCGGTGGCGGGCGTGGTGCGCGCCCATACGGCGCTCAAGGGCCAACCGACGCGGCTGATCGTCGGCGCGGAGTTCCGCCTCGTCTGCGGCATGCCGCTCGTGGTGCTCGCCGCCGACCGTCGCGGCTACGGGCAGCTCTGCCGCCTCATCACCCGTGGCCGGCGCGCCGCGCCGAAAGGGCGGTACCGGCTGACGCGCGACGACGTCCGCGAGCTGATCGAGCCCGGCCACTGCCTGCTGCTCTGGACCCCGCGTCCGGCCGATATCGTCGCCGCGGCAGCGACCACTGGCACCGACGCTGCGACAGCGCTCGAACCCGCGCCCGCCTGGCTGCGCGCGCATCACGCCGGGTCTGCATGGATCGCCGCCGAGCTGCTGCGTGACGGCACCGAGCGCGCCCATCTCGCGGCGCTCACCGCGCTCGGCGCCGCGCACGGTCTGCCGTTGGTCGCGGCGGGGGCGGTGTGCATGCATGTCCGCGCGCGGCGGCGGCTGCACGATGCGCTCACCGCCATCCGTCTCGGCACCACCGTCGAGGACGCCGGGCTCGCGCTGCTGCCCTCGGGCGAGCGCCACCTGCGCGACCGTGTACGGCTTGCGAGGCTCTATCCGCCGGCGCTGCTCGCCGAGACGCTCGCGGTCGCGGCGCGCTGCCGCTTCTCGCTCGACGAACTGCGCTACGAGTATCCGCGGGAGATCGTGCCCGAAGGCCGCACCGCCGCCGAGTGGCTGCGCGAGCTCGTCGAGCGCGGCGCCGCGCGCCGCTGGGGCGGGGCGCCGCTTGCGGCCGCCGTGCCCGGCGGCGGCAGCATCGTGTCGGCCGCCGGCGCCGCCGCCGCGGCCCTCCCGCCGCGCGACTGCATGCCGCCTTACGTGCGCACGCTCGTCGAGCACGAACTCGCGCTCATCGCCGAGCTCGGCTACGAGCCGTATTTCTTGACGGTCCACGACTTGGTCGAGTTCGCGCGCGGTCGCGGCATCCTCTGCCAGGGCCGCGGCTCGGCGGCGAACTCGGCGGTGTGCTATTGCCTCGGCATCACCGAGGTCGATCCGGCGCGCATGTCGATGCTGTTCGAGCGCTTCATCTCGCGCGAGCGCGCCGAGCCGCCCGACATCGACGTCGACTTCGAGCACTCGCGGCGCGAGGAGGTCATCCAGTACCTCTACGCCAAGTACGGCCGCCACCGCGCCGCGCTCGCCGCCACGGTCATCAGTTACCGCCCGCGCAGCGTGCTGCGCGACCTCGGCAAGGCGCTCGGTTTCGACGACGGCGAGGTCGAGGCGATCGCCACCGCCGCCGGCCGCTGGGACCGCGGCATCGATGCTGTGCGCCTGCGGGGGTCGGGGGTCGCCGGTACGGTCAAGGCGGACGCCGGATCGACGGGCGCCGGATCGGCGGGCGACGCGGCTGCGACGCACGACAGCGCCTCACGCCGCTTCGCGCTGCTGCTCGAGCTCGCACAGGAGCTGCTCGGCTTCCCGCGCCATCTCTCGCAGCATGTGGGCGGCTTCGTGATCGCGCGCGACTGCCTCGAGGAACTGGTGCCGGTCGAGAACGCGGCCATGTCCGAGCGCACCGTCATCCAGTGGGACAAGGACGACCTCGATGCGCTCGGTCTCCTCAAGGTCGATGTGCTCGCGCTCGGCATGCTGAGCGCCATCCGCCGCACGATCGATCTCGTGTCGCAGTGGCGTACGGCGCGCGGTGGCGCGCCGCTCACGCTCGGCACCATCCCTCCCGAGGATCCTGCGGTGTACGACATGATCTGCCGCGCCGACACGGTCGGGGTGTTCCAGATCGAGTCGCGCGCCCAGCAGGCGATGCTGCCGCGGCTGCGGCCGCGCAACTTCTACGACCTCGTCATCGAGGTCGCGATCGTGCGCCCCGGACCGATCCAAGGCGACATGGTCCATCCGTATCTCCGCCGTCGCAACGGCGAGGAGCCGGTCGACTACCCGAGCGAAGCGGTGAAAGCGGTCCTGCAGCGCACGCTCGGCGTGCCGATCTTCCAGGAGCAGGTGATGCAGGTGGCGATCGTCGCGGCCGGCTTCACGCCGGGCGAGGCCGACCAGCTGCGCCGCGCGATGGCGGCCTGGAAGCGCCACGGCGGACTCGGCCATTTCGAGCAGCGCCTGCTCGACGGCATGCGCGCGCGCGGCTACGACGCGTCCTTCGCGGCGCGCATCTTCGGCCAGATCCAGGGCTTCGGTGAATACGGCTTCCCCGAGTCGCACGCCGCGAGCTTCGCGCTGCTGGTCTACGTCTCGGCCTGGCTCAAATGCCATGAGCCGGCGGCGTTCACCGCGGCGCTGCTCGACAGCCAGCCGATGGGTTTCTATGCGCCTGCACAACTGGTACGCGATGCGCGTGAGCATGGCGTCGAGGTGCGCGCCGTCGATGTCGGCGTGAGCGGCGTCGACTGCGCGCTGGAGCCCGGGTCAGGGGTCGACGGTCGTCCGGCGCTGCGGCTCGGGCTGCGGCTCGTGCGCGGCCTGTCGCGCGCCGGCGCGGAGCGGGTGGTCGCCGCGCGCGCCGCGCGTACCACGCGTACCGTGCAGCCGTTCACCGACCTGCAGGACCTCGCCGAAGCCGCGACGCTCGACCGCGGTGATCTCGAAGCGCTCGCCGCCGCGGGCGCCTGCGCCTCGCTCTCCGGCAACCGCCACCACGCCTTCTGGCAGGTGGCCGGCACCGAGACCGCGTTGCCGCTCGCACCTCCCGCCGCCGATCCCACGCTGCCGCTGCTGCCGGTGCCCACCGAGGGCGAGGATCTGGTGGCCGACTACCGCAGTCTCGGGCTCACGCTCGGCCGCCATCCGCTCGCCTTGCTGCGGCCGCGCTGGCCGGGTGCGCGCGCTGCAGGTCCACCGCTGCTCACCGCGCGCGAGCTCGCGGCCTGCGACGATGGCCATCGCGTGCGCGTCGCCGGGCTGGTGCTGACGCGGCAGAAGCCCGGCACCGCGAGCGGCGTCACCTTCGTCACGCTCGAGGACGAGACCGGCACGGTCAACCTCATCGTCTGGAAGCGCGTGGGTGAAGCGCAGCGCGCGCCGCTGCTGCGCGCGCGGCTGCTGGAGGTGCAGGGGCGGCTGCAGCGCCAGGGCGCGGTGCAGCATGTCATCGTCGAGCGGCTCGTCGACCGCTCGGCGTTGCTCGGCCGGCTCCTCGTGCGCTCGCGCGACTTCCGTTAACGCTTCGAAGTGCGCTTGCCCGCGCGCTTGGCCGCTACCGGCGCGGGTTCGATGTCGTAGTCGTCGAAGTCGCTGGTCAGCTCGGCGGTGTGCTTCTCTTCGCGCAGGCGTTCGAGCTTGCGCCATGCCGGGTCGCCGCTGCCCTTGGGCGGGCTGCGACGGCGCAGATGGTCGAACTCGCGCATCGCGTGGTCGACATCCTCGCCCGAGTCGAGGTCCTCTTCTTCCTCGAAGTCTTCCTGTTCCGGTCTCTCGTTCATGCTCCGAACGTCCGGTGACCCCCGTCGCGCGGAATTTATTTCGGTCGTGGCATGTTTTGCAAGAGGGCGCGTCCGTTCAGCGGACGAGGGTGTTCATCTCGAAGATGGGCTGCAGCATCGCGAACACGATCAGCAGCACGAAGAGCCCCATCAGCACGATCAGCAGCGGACCGAGGAGGCCGACCAGCGCGGTCAGCATCCCGTCCAACTGCCGTTCCTCGCTGTCGGCGGCCCGAGCCAACATCTCTTCGAGACGGCCGCTGGACTCGCCGCTCGAGATCAGGTGCACGGTCATGGGCGGGAACAGGCCGCTCGCGCCCAGCGACCGGCCGATGGGGGCGCCTTCGCGCACCCGCTCCGCCGCCGTCGCCACCGCCTCGCGCATCGGCAGGTTGCCGATGACCTCGCCCGCGATGCGCAGACCATCGAGCGCCGGTACCGCGCTGCCGGTGAGGATGCTGAAGGTGCGCGTGAAGCGCGCCGCATGCAGGCTGCGCAGCAGGCGGCCGAAGAGCGGGGCACGCAGCAGCCATCGGTCGACCCGTCGCTGCGCCGACTCCGCCCGCAGCCAGCGCGCGACCGCGAGGCCGCCGAGGGCGAGCGCGAGCAGCAGCCACAGGCCGTACTGCTGCAGGAAACCGCTCACCGACAGCAGCGTACGGGTCAGCCAAGGCAGCTGGTCGCCGCCCGATTCGAACACCGATACGACCTGCGGCACCACATAGGTCAGCAGGCCGCCCACGATCAGCACGCACATCACGGTCAGCACGATAGGGTAGAGCAGGGCGCCGAGCACACGCTGGCGCAACCGGTCGCGCTCCTCGGTGTAGTCGGCGAGCCGTTCCAGCACCGTATCGAGCCGTCCAGACTGCTCGCCCGCCGCCACGGTCGCGCGGTAGAGCTCGGGGAACACCCGCGGGAAACCGCCGAGCGCCGTGGCCAGCGACTCGCCCTCCATCACACGCGCGCGCACCGCCGCCAACACGCGTTGCACGGCAGGTCTCTCGGATTGCTGGGCCACGGCCTGCAGCGCTTCTTCCAGAGGCAGCGCCGCGCGCACCAAGGTGGCGAGCTGCCGGGTGAGCAGCGCGAGCTCGCGGGCGCCGATGCGGCCGCCGCCGAGCGTGACAGGCTGCGAGAGCCGGGCGCGCAGCGCGGCCCATGTGCCGCCGTCCGCACTCCGCGTGCGCGCCGCGCCCGGCGCATCCGTGACCTCGGTGACGGACATCGGCAGCAGTTGCCGGTCGCGCAGCGTCTGGCGCACCTGGCGCGGGCTATCGCCTTCGAGCAGCCCGCGCTGCTCGCGGCCCGCGGCGTCGAGCGCCACATACTCGAAGGCGGGCATGGCCGGTCAGTCCTCGCGGGTCACGCGCAGGACCTCCTCCAGCGTGGTCTCGCCGCGGCGCACCTTGGCGAGGCCGTCGTCGCGGATCGAGGGCGTGAGGCTGCGCGCATGGCGCTCGAGGTCCGCCTCCGATGCGCCGTCGTGGATCAGCGTGCGCATCGCGTCGTCGACCATCACGAGCTCGTAGATGCCGGTGCGGCCGCGGTAGCCCGCACCACCGTCGCCCGCCCGCCAGATCGTCGCGGGCGGTGCGTCGGGCGCGATGCCGAGCTGGCGTCGCTCGAGCCCGCCGGCCACCACCGGCACGCGGGTCGCCGGATCGAGCGTGCGCACCAGACGCTGCGCGACCACTCCGATGAGGCTGGAGGCGAGCAGGAACGGCTCGATGCCCATGTCGCGCAGACGGGTGACCGCGCCCACCGCAGTGTTGGTGTGCAGCGTCGAGAGCACGAGGTGGCCGGTGAGCGAGGCCTGCACCGCGATCTGCGCGGTCTCGAGGTCGCGGATCTCGCCCACCATCACGATGTCGGGGTCCTGACGCAGGATGGCGCGTAGCCCGCGCGCGAAGCTCATGTCGACGCGCGCGTTGACCTGCGTCTGGCCGATGCCGTCGATGTAGTACTCGATCGGGTCCTCGACGGTCATGATGTTGCGTGTGGCGTCGTTGAGGCGGCCGAGCGCAGCGTAGAGCGTCGTGGTCTTGCCCGAGCCGGTCGGGCCGGTGACGAGGAGGATGCCGTTCGGTTTGTGGATGAGGCCGTCGAGCAGGGTGGTGGTGCTGCCGTCCATGCCAAGCTGCCCGAGGTCGAGCCGCCCCGCCTGCTTGTCGAGCAGGCGCAGCACCACGCGTTCGCCGTGGCCGGAAGGGATGGTCGAGACGCGTACATCGATCGGGCGGCCC
This sequence comes from Pseudomonadota bacterium, assembly GCA_947459825.1. GTDB lineage: Bacteria > Pseudomonadota > Gammaproteobacteria > Steroidobacterales > Steroidobacteraceae > UBA964. Next base: position 40,275 of record CANHFH010000006.1, read on the forward strand.
GCGATGCGCAGACCGATGCGCCCATCCTGCGGCAGCCGCTTCTCGGCGATGTCGAGCTTGGACATCACCTTGATGCGCGAGACGACCGCCGCCGCCACCGCGCGCCGCGTCTGCAACGCCTCGCGCAGCACGCCGTCGACGCGCAGCCGTACCACGAGCCGGTTCTCGAACGGCTCGATGTGGATGTCCGAGGCGTTCTGCTTGACCGCCTCGGTCAGCAGCGCGTTGATGAGCTTGATGATCGGCGCATCGTCCTCGCTCTCGAGCAGGTCGGCCTGCTCGGGCAGGTCCTGCGCGAGATGCGCGAGGTCGATATCTTCCTCGATGCCGCCCGCCGTGCCGCGGGCATCGACGCCGGATTCATAGGCCTGCTGCAGCAGCCGGTCGAAGGTCTCGGCGGGCACGCGCTCGAGGCGCACCGGTCGGCCGAGGTGGCGCCGCGCTTCGGCGATGGCGGCGGCGCCGGCGCCTTCGCGCACCGCGAGCCGCGCGGTGTCGCCGTCGAAGCCCTGCAGCAGCACGCCCTGGCGGCGGGCGAAGGCGAGCGGCAGTCCGGGCGACCCCGCGGGGGCGCCGCCCGTGCTCACGGCTTGGGCTCCGCGGGCGGCGTCGTGGGGGCCGGCGGTGCGACGGGCGTCGTCCGCGGGGCCGGCACGGCCGGCTCCGGCAACGGCGGCAGTTCCGCGCGCTGTTCGCCCGGCAGCAGCGGCAGCACCTCGCGCTGCGGGCCGAGGCGGCGCTGCTGGTCGCGGATGTAGTTGTACTTCTGGTTGGTCTCGATGGTGGCATCGAGCCCGTCGCGCAGGATGCGCGGCTGGATGAACACCATCAGGTTGGTCTTGGTCTTCTTGGCGCTGCGCGTGCGGAAGGCCTCGCCGATCACGGGGATGCGGCCGAGGAAGGGCACGCGCTGCTCGCCGCCGGTCTGCGAGTCCTGGATGAGACCGCCGAGCACCACCGTGCCGCCGTCCTCGATGAGCACATGCGTGCTGATGGTGCGCTTGTTGGTGACGAGGTCGACGGCGCCGGAGCTCGTCGCCGCGATGCTCGAGCTCTCCTGCTCGATCTTGAGCATCACCGAGTCGCCCTCGTTGATCTGCGGCGTGACCTTCAGGATCGTCCCGACCTCCTGGCGCTGGATGGTCTGGAAGGGCGCGAGCGGCGTGCCGCCGCCGCTGGTGTTGGTGTACTGACCGGTGACGAAGGGCACCTCCTGCGCGACCTTGATCTCGGCCTCCTGGTTGTCCATCGTGACGATGGACGGCGTGGCGATGATGTTGGTCGTGGAGTCGCCGCGCAGCGCGCGGATCACGGCGGCGAAGTTGATGCCTGTGTCCTGCAGCCGACCGATGCCGATGGTGGTGCCGCGCGGCGCCGCGGTCAGCGTGGTCGGGTCGTTCACGGCGCGCGCCAGGTCGACGATGCTCACGCCGCCGACCGGCTCGATGAAGCCGCCGACGACATTGCCGTCCTGCGTGCCGTCGAGCACCCAGTTCACGCCGAGCTCGGCGGCCTTGTCGGCCGACACCTCGACGATAATCGCCTCGACGATGACCTGGGCGCGGCGGATGTCGAGCCGGTCCACGATCGACATCAGCGAGTTCATGGTCTTGGCGGGCGCGGTGACGACGAGCGCGTTGGTCTCGGGCTCCGCCCAGATGGTGGTGGGGCCGCCCGCGCCCGCGGCCGCGCCCGCGGCGCCGGCGGCAGGTGCGCCGCCCGCGGAGAGCTGTTCCTTGAGCTTGGCGGCGATCTTCTCGGCGTCGGCGTAGCGCAGGTAGCGCACGCGGGTGTCGCCGCCGCCCGCGAGGGGCGTGTCGAGATAGGCGATGAGCGTGCGCGCGCGCAGCCGTTGGGTCTTGTCGCCGGCCAACAGGATGCTGTTGGAGCGCTCGTCGGCGACCGCGCGCAGCGGCGAGCCGCCGCCCTCGGCGCCCTGCACCTGCGCCGGGTTGAGCGCGGTCATGGTCCGCACGACCTCGACGGCCGAGGCGTTCTGCATCGGCACGACCTCGATGTCGGCGTCGCTCTCCTGGTCGATGCGGCGGATGATGCGCACCATGCGGTTGACGTTGTTGGCGCGGTCCGAGAGCACCAGCATGTTCGAGGAAGGGTAGGCCGCGAGGTGCGCGTTCTGCGGCATCAGCGGTCGCAGGATCGCGACCAGCTGCACCGCGCTCACATTGCGCACGCTCACCACCTGCGTGACGAGCTCATCGGAGGTGGCGCTCACGCGGTCGGGCAGGTCGTTGCCCGGCAGCGTGCGCGAGTTCGCGTCGGGGATGATCTTGACGGTCTTGCCCGAGGGCACCGCCACGAAACCGTGCACCTGCAGCAGCGCCTGGAAGGCCTCGTAGAACGCATCCGGCGTCATCGGCGTGGACGACAGCATGGTCACCTGCGCGCGCACGCGCGGGTCGACGATGATGTTCTTGCCGGTGGCGGCCGCCACGGCCTCGATCACCTGCGTGATGTCGGCGTCCTTGAAGTTGGGCGTGATGCGCTGGGCCTGCGACTGGGCGACGGCCGGCGGCGTGACGGCGCCCACGACGAGACCGAGCGCGAGCGCGGCGAAGAGGGCGGTGGCACGGCGGGGTCGGATGGGCATGGCGCGTTCCGGACGGACTGCGCGCACCCTAGCAAAAAATCGTGTCATTCCGCACCCGGTGCCATGAGCCGCGCGATGTCGACGCGCAGCTCCTGCAGCTGTCCGCCGCGCTCGACGCGCAGCGTCGATGAGGGCGAGGCCGCGAGCGTCTGCGCGAACTGCGCCGCGCCCGTTTCGCTCGCGACGGGTGTGCCGTTGATCTCGACCACGAGATCTCCGGCCTGCAATCCGGCGCGACGGAAAAGCTCCGCGCGCTCGCCCGGATAGACGCGCACGCCGGCGATGCGTCCGTCCTTGAGGATGGCCTGCCAGCGCACGAGCTGGTTCGGGTCCGGCATCGCGCCCGTCGTCGAAGCGGGCATCGGCCGCGCGGGGCCTGGTTCGGCGGCGGCCAGCGGCGGCACCGCCGCCGTACCGGTCGACAGGCCAGGGGTCGCGGTCCGCGGCATGAAGAGGGTTTCCCGCGCTCCGCCCACGCCCAGGATCACCCGGTCGCCGTACACCTCGAGCAGCCGCGCGCCGCCCGGCAGGGTGGCGCCCACGGCGTGCAGCCGGGCGGAGGCCGCCGATTCACCGATGATGGCGCGACCGCCCTCCGGTTCTTCTCGGGCGAACACGCCGACCAGCACGAGTCCGAGCGAGGTGGGCGGCGCCGGGCCGACCCCCGCCGCTGCGATGGGCGACGGATCACCGAACAGGCGCGCCGCCGCGATGCGGGCCACGGTAGTCTGTCCGGCGTCGGCGGCGGCCGAGGACGCGCGGCGCAGCTCGTCGGCGGCGCTGCCCCCGGCCACGGACAGGTCGCGGCTGCCGAGCTGACCGGCGATGATCCACGCCAGCTGCAGGCCGATGACGGCGCACAGGGCCACCGTGACGAGCCGCGGCAAGTTCAGGCGTTCGGGCATGACCGCATGATAGCCCCTGGGGGCGTCCCCGGTGTGGCGGGCGGACGACGCTGGGAGGGTGCTACCCTTGAGTTACTCCCCCGTCGACCCTATAACAGCGCCATGTCCTCCGAGCAGTCCCGCCCCGACTCCGACGCTTCGGTCGCCGAGGCGACCCCGGAGGTCAAACAGCCGCCCTTGTTCCAGGTGGTGCTGCTCAACGACGACTACACTCCGATGGAGTTCGTGGTCGAGGTGCTGGAGCGTTTCTTCGGCATGGGACGCGAGAAGGCCACGCAGGTCATGCTCGAGGTGCACACCCGCGGCAAAGGGGTGTGCGGTGTGTTCACCTACCAGATCGCCGAGACCAAGGTGGCGATGGTCATGGATCACTCGCGCAGCCACCAGCATCCGCTGATGTGCACGCTCGAGGAGACCTGAGGACGAGGACCCGAAGCATGCTGTCCAACGAGCTCGAGACCTGCATCAACAAGGCGTACCACCAGGCGCGGGCCGGTCGGCACGAGTTCCTGACGGTCGAGCACCTGCTGCTCGCCATCACCGAGAGCTCGAAGGTGCGCGAGATCCTGCGCGCTTGCGGCGCCGACCCCGAGCGTCTCGCCGGCGAGCTCACCGCGCACATCGACTCCAGCACGCCGCGGCTGCGCAAGGGCGACGAGCGCGAGGTGCAGCCGACGCTCGGTTTCCAGCGCGTGCTGCAGCGTGCGCTGTTCCATGTGCAGTCGAGCGGGCGCAAGGAGGTCGGCGTCGCCAATGTGCTGGTCGCCATCTTCGGCGAGAAGCAGAGCCACGCCGTGTTCCTGCTCGGCAAGGAGGGCGTGTCGCGCCTCGATGTCGTCAACTTCATCTCGCACGGGCTCTCGGGCGGCGAGGAGAAGTCCGAGAAGGAGGAGACCGCCGCGCCCGCCTCGGAGCCGCGCGACGGCGAGGGCGGAAGCGCGCTCGAGAAGTACGCCACCAACCTCAACCAGCAGGCCGAGGCCGGCAAGATCGATCCGCTGATCGGTCGCCAGATGGAGATCGAGCGGACCATCGAGATCCTCTGCCGCCGCCGCAAGAACAACCCGTTGTTCGTCGGCGAGGCCGGTGTCGGCAAGACCGCCATCGCCGAAGGACTCGCGCGGCGCATCGTCGAAGGGCAGGTGCCCGAGGTGCTGCAGGGCGCGACCATCTGGTCGCTCGACATGGGTTCGCTGATCGCCGGCACCAAGTACCGCGGCGACTTCGAGAAGCGCCTGAAGGCGGTGCTGGCCGAGCTGCGCAAGCAGCCGGGCGCCGTGCTCTTCATCGACGAGATCCACACCGTGATCGGCGCCGGTGCCGCCTCGGGCGGCGTGATGGATGCCTCCAACCTCATCAAGCCGGTGCTCAGCAACGGCGAACTGCGCTGCATCGGCTCGACCACCTACCAGGAATACCGCGGCATCTTCGAGAAGGACCACGCGCTCGCGCGCCGCTTCCAGAAGATCGATGTGGTCGAGCCGAGCGTCGCCGAGACCTTCGAGATCCTGAAGGGCCTGCGCAGCCGCTTCGAGGAGCACCATCAGGTGTCCTACACCGACGGCGCGCTGAAGGCCGCCGCCGAGCTCGCCGCCCGCCACATCAACGACCGCCATCTGCCCGACAAGGCGATCGATGTCGTCGACGAGGCCGGCGCGCGCCAGCGCGTGAAGCCGGCCGCCGAGCGCGAGAAGATCATCGATGTCGCGCAGGTCGAGGAGGTGGTCGCCCGCATCGCGCGCATCCCGCCCAAGACCGTCTCCAACAACGACAAGGAGACGCTGCGCACCCTCGAGCGCAACCTGAAGCTCACCATCTTCGGTCAGGACAAGGCCGTCGAGACGCTGGCCGCCGCCATCAAGATGTCGCGCTCCGGCCTCGGCGACGAGCGCAAGCCGGTGGGCAGCTTCCTCTTCGCCGGCCCCACCGGCGTCGGCAAGACCGAGGTCACGCGCCAGCTCGCGCTCGCGCTCGGCATCGAGTTCATCCGCTTCGACATGTCCGAGTACATGGAGCGCCACACCGTGTCGCGCCTCATCGGCGCGCCGCCGGGCTATGTCGGCTTCGACCAGGGCGGCCTGCTCACCGAGGCCATCTCGAAGCACCCGCACGCGGTGCTGCTGCTCGACGAGGTGGAGAAGGCGCACCCGGATGTCTTCAACCTGCTGCTGCAGGTGATGGACCACGGCACGCTCACCGACAACAACGGCCGCAAGGCCGACTTCCGCAAGGTCATCATCGTCATGACCACCAACGCGGGTGCGGCCGATATGGCGCGCGCGTCCATCGGCTTCACGCAGCAGGACAACACGACCGACGGCATGGAGGCGATCAAGAAGCTCTTCTCGCCCGAGTTCCGCAACCGCCTCGACGCCGTCATCCAGTTCAACGGCCTCGACGAGACGACCATCCAGCGTGTGGTCGACAAGCTGTTGGTCGAGCTCGAGACGCAGCTCGAGGGCAAGCGCGTGTCCGTGCAGCTCGACGACGCGGCGCGGCGCTGGATCGCGAAGACCGGCTACGACCCGAAGATGGGCGCACGGCCGATGGCGCGGGTCATCCAGGAGAACATCAAGCGGCCGCTCGCCGAGGAACTGCTGTTCGGCAAGCTCACGGGCGGCGGCACGGTGCGCATCACGGTCAAGCCGGACGACAGCGGGCTCTCGCTCGATTGCAGCAGCGCCAGCGAGGAGCCGGCGGTGGCGGAGAAGACCTGAAGGTCAGCGGCCGCGGTAGACGATGCGGGCCTTGCTCAGGTCGTAGGGCGTCATCTCGACGGTGACGGTGTCACCGGTGAGGATGCGGATGTAGTTCTTGCGCATCTTGCCCGAGATATGCGCAGTGACGATGTGCCCGTTCTTGAGCTTCACGCGAAAGGTGGTGTTGGGCAGGGTCTCGACGACCTCGCCTTCCATCTGGATCGCGTCTTCTTTCGACATCGTGTTTTCGGGCACCGCTTGGCTTGAAGAAGCGCGGATTCTGCCGTACCGCCCCCCATGAATCAATCGCTGTCGCGCCAACGCGACGGCATGCCGGGTGCGCAGTGCCGTCTGAGCAGCGCCAGGAACTCGTTCCGCGGCACCGGGCGGCTGCCTAGCGAGCGCAGGTGCGCCGTGCGCGCCTGACAGTCGATGAAGGCTATGCCGCGCGCCAGACAGCGCCGTACCAGCGCCGACAACGCGACTTTGGAGGCGTCGGGTTCGAGGCTGAACATGGATTCGCCGCAGAACCCTGCACCGAGCTGCACCCCGTAAAGGCCGCCTACGAGCCGCCCCTCGCGCCAGGTCTCGACGCTGTGCGCGAGGCCGCGGCGGTGCATCTCGATGTAGGCCGCGCGCATCTCGTCGGTGATCCAGGTGCCGTGTTCGTGGGCCCGCGGCGCCGCGCAGGCGGTGATCACCGCAGCGAAATCGGTGTCGAAACGCACCTCGAAGCCGCCGTTGCGTTCCCGCTTGGCGAGCGAGCGCGTCAGGCGGAACTCCTCGGGGAACAGCACCTCGCGCGGATCGGGCGACCACCAGAGGATCGGCTCGTCCCCCGAGTACCACGGGAAGATGCCGCGACGATAGGCCGCTTCGAGGCGCTCGGGCGAGAGGTCGCCGCCGCCGGCGAGCAAGCCCGGCGGATCCTCGAGCGCCTGCTCGGGGGGCGGGAAGGCGTCCGGCGGCCCTCCGGGGAGCAGCCAGGGCAGACGGCGACGCGGCGGGCTCATGTCTCGAGGTCGGCCCGGTAGGGGACATGCGCGCGGATGCCGGCCGCGTACTCGTCCACCGCCGCACCCTCGGCGCGCAGGTAGTCGGCGATGGCGCGCGCGAACCGCGGGTCGGCGATGCGGTGCGCCGAATGCGTCGCGGTCGGTTCGAAGCCGCGGGCGACCTTGTGCTCGCCCTGCGTGCCCGGCTCGAAGCGCGAGAGGCCATGTGCGATGCAGTACTCGACGCCCTGGTGGTAGCAGGCCTCGAAGTGCAGGCTGTGGAAGTCGCCGGCCGCACCCCAGTAGCGGCCGTAGAGCGTGTCGCCACCGACGAAGCACACCGCGACCGCGACGATCTCTTCGCCCTGCATCGCGAACTGGAACAGCAGCGATCCGCCCATGCTGCGCGCGATCGCGACGAAGGTCTCGGCGCTCAGATACGGCTCGCTGCCCCGCTGCCGGAAGGTCGTGCGGTGCAGCTCCCAGGCGGTGAGCACCTCGATGCGCGTGGCCTCATGCCCGTGCACGGCGCGGAAGGTGATGCCGCCCTCGACCACGCGGCGGCGCTCGCGTCTGGCTTTCTTGCGCTTCTCGGCGGTGAAGCCCGCCAGGAAATCTTCGAAGCAAGCGTAGCCGCGGTTGCGCCAATGGAACTGGCAGTCGCGCCGCATCAGCCAGCCCTCGCGCGCGGCGATGATGCTGCGGTCCGCCTCGTCGGGGAACAGCACATGCGTCGAGGACAGGCCGCGCTCATCCGCAGCGCCCTCGAGAGCGGCCAACAGCAGGGGCACGACGCGGGAGCGGTCCAAGCCTTGGCGAACCAAGAGCCGCGGCCCCGTGGCCGGCGTGAACGGCGCCGCCACCACCAGCTTCGGGTAGTAGGCGAGTCCATGGCGTGCATAGGCCTGCGCCCACGCGAAATCGAACACGAACTCGCCGTAGGAGTGGGTCTTGAGCCAGCCCGGTGCGGCGGCGGCGAGGCCGCGGTCATCCGTGAGCGTGACGAAGAACGGCTGCCAGCCGCTGCGCTTGCCGACGCTGCCGCCCCGCTCGAGCGCCGCGAGGAAGTCGCTGCGCAGGAAGGGATAGCGCGGATCGCCGAGCGCGTCCCACTCCTTCGCCGGGATGTCGTCGAGCCGCTCGAGCAGGCCGACGCGCATCAGGCGTGGTCGAACCGCTCGAGGTAGCGGTCGGCGTCGAGCGCCGCCATGCAGCCCGACCCCGCAGAGGTGATGGCCTGGCGGTAGACATGGTCGGCCACATCGCCCGCGGCGAACACGCCCTCGATGCTGGTGGCGGTCGCGCCGCCGTCGAGTCCGCTCTGCACCGTGATGTAGCCGCCGCGCATGGCGAGCTGGCCCGTGAAGATCCCGGTGTTGGGCGTGTGGCCGATGGCGATGAAGACGCCCGTCACGCCGACATCCTGCGTCGCCGCCGCGGCATCCGCAGCGCCCGTGCCGGCGACCGTCGGTCGCACGCGCAGACCCGTGACGCCGGAGTCGTCGCCGAGCACCGCGTCGACGGCGTGGTTCCAGAGCAGCCGGATCTTGCCCGCGCGCTCGCGCTCGAAGAGGCGGTCCTGCATGATCTTCTCGGCCTTCAGCTTGTCGCGCCGGTGGACCAGGGTGACGCGCGAGGCGATGTTGGAGAGGTAGAGCGCTTCCTCGACCGCCGTGTTGCCGCCGCCGACCACCGCGACCTCCTGGCCGCGGAAGAAGAAGCCGTCGCAGGTCGCGCAGGCCGACACGCCGCGGCCCTTGAAGGCCTCCTCGGAGTCGAGCCCGAGGTACCGCGCTGACGCGCCCGTGGCGATGATGAGCGAATCGCAGGTGTACTCGCCCAGATCGCCGATGAGCCGGAACGGCCGCTCGCCGAGCTTGGCGGTGTGGATGTGGTCGCTGACGAACTCGGTGCCGAAGCGCAGCGCGTGCGCTTTCATGCGTTCCATCAACGCAGGCCCCATCAGCCCGTGCGCATCGCCCGGCCAGTTGTCGACCTCGGTGGTGGTCATGAGCTGGCCGCCCTCCTGCATGCCGGAGATCAGCATGGGCGAACGGTTGGCGCGGGCGGCGTAGACGGCGGCGGAATAGCCGGCAGGTCCGGAGCCGAGGATGATCAGTTTGCGGTGGGTGGCGCTCATCTGCGGATGTTAGGGCGCGCGGCGCGTGAATGCCACGCTCGCCTGTCGCGACCGGGGCGTTTCCACTAGAATCCGGGCTTGAATCCTGCCCCGAGGTCCCGACAAATTGGCTGACTCCAGCTCGAGGGGTACCACCGCGAAAGGCGACACGCCGTTCGGCCTGTCCGAGGCCGTGGTCCGGGGTCTGCGCGAGGGCGCGGTCATCCTGATGGGCGCCGTCGCCGTGCTGCTGTTCGCGGCGCTCGTCACCTGGCATCCGTCCGATCCGGGCTTCACCTTCACGGGCGAGGGCGGCGAGATCCGCAATCTCGGCGGCCGGCGTGGCGCCTGGCTCGCTGACACCCTGTATTTCCTCTTCGGCGGTCCTGCCTATCTCTTCCCGGTGATGCTCGGCGCCGCCTGCGTCTGGTTGCATCGTCGCCGGGGCGGTGACGACGAGCCGACCTCGCGTGCGAACGCCGCGCTGCGGGTCGGCGGCTTCGTGATCATGCTGGTCGCGGGCTGCGCCATCGCCGCGCTGCACTTCGGCGCGGGCGATCTGCGCGAGAGCGCGGGTGGCGTCGTCGGCAAGGTCACGGGCGGCTGGATGCTCGGCAACTTCAACTTCGTCGGCGGCACGCTGCTGCTGCTCGCCGGTGGCATGGCCGGCGTCTCGCTCGCCTTCGGCCTCTCCTGGCTCGGCGTCATGGACCGCATCGGCGGCGGCTTCTGGGGCGCCATCGACTGGCTGCGGGCGCGCCGCGCCAAGGCGCAGGATGTCGCCGAGGGCGAGGTGCGCCGCGCCGCGCGCAAGGAGACGGTGGAGACCGAGACCCGCCGCACCGCCGCGCGCGCCAAGCCGCGCATCGAGGCGCCCGCACCGCAGCCCGAGAAGAGCGAGCGCATCGAGAAGGAGCGGCAGGTGCCGCTGTTCCATGCCAAGGCGGGCGAGTTGCCGCCGCTGCAACTGCTCGACGATCCCAAGGAGCGCGAGGCGTCCTATTCCCCCGAGGCGCTCGAGGCGATGTCGCGGCTCGTCGAGCTCAAGCTGAAGGATTTCGGCGTCGAGGTCGAGGTGGTCGCGGTGCTGCCGGGGCCGGTGGTCACGCGCTTCGAGATGCGGCCCGCGCCCGGCGTCAAGGCGAGCCAGATCAGCAGCCTCTCCAAGGACCTCGCCCGCGCCCTGTCGGCGGTGAGCGTGCGCGTGGTGGAGGTCATCCCCGGCAAGTCGGTGATGGGCCTCGAGATCCCGAACGAGAAGCGCGAACTCGTCACCTTCGGCGAGATCGTCAAGTCGAAGGCGTACGACGATGTGGCCTCGCCGCTCGCGATCGCGCTCGGCAAGGACATCGGCGGCGCCCCGGTGGTCGCCGACCTGCAGCGCATGCCGCACCTGCTGGTGGCGGGCACCACCGGCTCGGGTAAGTCGGTCGCGGTCAACGCGATGATCCTCTCCATCCTCTACAAGAGCACCGCCGAGGATGTCCGGCTCATCATGATCGACCCGAAGATGCTGGAGCTCTCGGTCTACGAGGGCATCCCGCACCTGCTGGCGCCGGTCGTCACCGACATGAAGAACGCGTCCAACGCGCTGCGTTGGTGCGTCGCCGAGATGGAGCGGCGTTACCAGCTGATGGCGGCGCTCGGCGTGCGCAACATCGCGGGTTTCAACCGCAAGGTGCGCGACGCGATCGAGGAGAAGAAGCCGATCAAGGATCCGGTGCTGCTGCAGCGCGCCGCGAACGACCCGACCATCGACCAGTCGCAGATCCCGGACCTCACGCCGCTGCCCTTCATCGTCGTCATCATCGACGAGCTCGCCGACATGATGATGATCGTCGGCAAGAAGGTCGAAGAATTGATCGCCCGCCTCGCGCAGAAGGCGCGCGCCTCGGGCATCCACCTCATCCTCGCCACGCAGCGCCCGTCGGTGGATGTCATCACCGGTCTCATCAAGGCCAATATCCCTTGCCGCATCGCGTTCCAGGTCTCGGCGAAGGTGGACTCGCGAACCATCCTCGACCAGGGCGGTGCGGAATCGCTCCTCGGCCACGGCGACATGCTCTACCTGCCGGCCGGCACCTCGACGCCCAACCGCGTGCACGGTGCCTTCGTCGCTGACCACGAGGTCCACAAGGTCGTCGAGGTGCTGCGCAAGACAGGCGCCCCCGACTACATCGAAGAAGTGCTCTCCGGGCCGCGCGGACCGGTCCCCGGCCTCCCGCCCGAAGAGGGCGAGGGCGGTGGCGAGGGTGGCGACCCGGAACAGGACCTGCTCTACGACGAGGCGGTCAAGATCGTCGTCACCGAGCGCAAGCCGTCCATCTCCTATGTGCAGCGTCGCCTGAAGATCGGCTACAACCGCGCCGCGCGTCTCATCGAGGCGATGGAGGCCGCGGGCCTGGTCGGTCCGCTGCAGCCGAACGGCGGCCGCGACATCCTCGTGCCGCCGCCGGCGGGCGGTTGAGCGGCAGCGCCATGGGACCGCTGCGCCATCGCTGGGCGGTGCGGTCCGTCGTGATGTCCTTCGTGGGCGTCATGGCGGTCATCGCGGCCGCGGTCCCGCGGGCTGCGGAGGCGCAGTCGGCGTCCAGGGCCGCGGCGGCACCCGTAGCGGCGACCGCACTCGACCGCTATCTCGACGGGCTGGTGTCGTGGCGTGCGGATTTCTCGCAGACCACGGTGGATACGCGCGGCCGCCGGCGGTCGACGCAGGAAGGGACGCTCACCGTGCAGCGGCCCGGGCGTTTCCGCTGGGAGATCCGCGACGCCGGCGCAAGCCTGATGCAACCCGCCCAGGTGATGGTCGCCGACGGCCGCAACCTCTGGTTCTACGACGCCGACCTCGAGCAGGTGACGGTCAAGCCCTCGGGCGGCGCGCTCACCGCGACCCCTGCCATGCTGCTCGCGGGCACGGTGCCGCTGCGCGAGGCGTTCACCATCGCCGCCGCCGGACGCCGTGACGGCCTCGACTGGGTACGCGCCGCGCCGAAAGGCGTCGACGCCGAGTTCCGCGAGGCGCGCTTCGGCTTCGCGGGGCTCGAACTGCGCCGCCTCGAGATCGACGACCGTCTCGGCCAGCGCGTCACGCTCGCGTTCCGCGGCGGACAAAGAAATCCCGCCATCCCGCCCGGGGTGCTGCGCTTCGACCCGCCCGCCGGCGCCGACCTGATCGGCAAGCCGCTGCCCTGAGGTTGCGATGCGCGAGCTGCGTTGGCGGTGGTTCTGGCTGGCGTCGGGGACGGCGCTCGTGCTGCTCGTCACCTGGCTCTGCCTGCGTCCGTCGGCCGGCACCGCACAGTGGTTTCCGCACGCTGACAAGTTCCAGCACGCCGCCGCGTTCCTGGGCCTCGGGGGTCTGCTGCTCGCGTTGTTCGAACGGCGTCACTACGCTGTCGCCTGCATCGTGCTGCTCGTGTTCGGCGGTGCCATCGAGGTGGCGCAATACCTGATGCCCTACGGGCGCTCGGCGGAGTGGGCCGACCTCGCGGCCGACGGTCTCGGGGTCGTGCTCGCCGCGCTCGTCTCGCTCGCGATCCAGGAGTCCTGGCTGCAGCGCATCGAGCGCTGGCTGGGTGCCCGTGGCTGAGCAGGCCGAGATGGGCCTCGCGCCGGCAGCGGAGCGCCCGCTGGCCGACCGGATGCGCCCACGCAGCATCGCCGACATCGTCGGCCAACCGCAGGTGCTCGGACCCGGCAAACCGCTGCGCGTCGCGCTCGAAACCGGCCGACTGCACTCGATGCTGCTGTGGGGGCCGCCCGGGTCGGGCAAGACCACGCTCGCGCGCCTCGTCGCGCAAGGCTCCGATGCGCAGTTCATCGCGCTGTCGGCGGTGATGGCCGGCATCAAGGATGTGCGCGCGGCGGTGGAGAAGGCGCAGGCCGAGCGTGCCGCGACCGGGCGACGCACGGTGCTGTTCCTCGACGAGGTGCATCGCTTCAACAAGACGCAGCAGGACACCTTCCTGCCGTACATCGAGGACGGCACGCTCGTGTTCATCGGCGCGACCACCGAGAACCCGTCCTTCGAGGTGGTGAGCGCGTTGCTGTCGCGCGCGCGTGTGTATGTGCTGCGCGCGCTGCAGCCCGCCGACATCGCCGAGATCCTGCGCCGTGCGCTCGCCGACCGCGAGCGGGGTTTGGGCGGGCGCGGTCCGGGCGGATCGGACCTGCAGGTCGACGACGCCGCGCTCGAACTGCTCGCGCGCGCGGCCGACGGCGACGGTCGCCGTGCGCTCAACATGCTCGAGATCGCCGCCGATCTCGCCGTCGACGGCCGCATCGGCGTCGAGCAGGCGATGGAGATCGCGGGCGGTACCCGCCGACGCTTCGACAAGGGCGGCGAGCAGTTCTACGACCAGATGTCGGCGCTGCACAAGAGCGTGCGCGGCACCGACCCGGACGCCGCGCTCTACTGGTTCTGCCGCATGCTCGACGGCGGTTGCGACCCGGGCTATCTCGCGCGGCGCATCGTGCGCATGGCGGTCGAGGACATCGGGCTCGCCGATCCGCGCGGCCTGCAGCTCGCCATCGACGCTTGGACGGCCTACGACCGGCTCGGCAGCCCCGAGGGTGAACTCGCGCTCGCCAACGCCGTCGTCTACCTCGCGTGTGCGCCGAAGAGCAACGCGGTCTACGCGGGCTACAACGAGGTCAACGCCGATGTGCGCGAGTACGGCACGCTCGAGGTGCCGATGCACCTGCGCAACGCACCGACCGCGCTCATGAAGGACCTCGGCTACGGCAAGGGCTACCGCTATGCCCATGCGGAGCCCGATGCCTACGCTGCCGGTGAGCGCTATCTGCCCGAGGGCCTGCCAGAGCGGCAGTACTACCGGCCCGCGCCGCGGGGGCTCGAGATCCGCATCGCCGAGGCGCTGGCGCGGCTGCGCGGAGGCAAAGGCCCGGCGGGCGCCGTGGGCGGCCCGCACGGTGCCGGCGGAGGGGACGAACCGTGAATGCCTGGCTCGCGGTGGCGCTCGGCAGCGCGCTCGGCGGCGTGGCCCGCTACGGCATCGCGCGTCTCTGGCCGTGGGTGCCGGGCGGCTGGCCGATGGCTACAATGACCGTCAATGTGCTCGGCAGCTTCGCCATCGGCCTCCTGTCGGTGGTGGTCGCCGGGCGCGCGGGCGGCGCCGAGACCGCACGGCTCTTCTGGATGACCGGCGTGCTCGGCGGCTTCACCACCTACTCGGCGTTCGCGCTCGAGACGGTGACGCTGGCCGGTGCGGGCGAGGCGATGCGCGCTGCAGCCTAAGTGGCCGCGACCGTGCTGGTCTGCCTCGTCGCGGCCTTCGCCGGCCGTGCCCTCGGGATGCTCATCGCCGTCGACTGACGCGGCGCTTGCAAGAGAACGGAGAACGAAGTGCTCGATTCCAAACAACTGCGCACCGACACCGAAGCCGTCGCGCGCAACCTCGCGCGTCGCGGCTTCACGCTCGATCTCGACGCGTTCCGCGCCCTCGAAGATCGCCGCAAGGCCGCACAGGTCGAGGCCGACCGGCTGCGCGCCGAGCGCAACGCCAACGCCAAGGCCGTCGGCATGGCCAAGGGCAAGGGAGAGGATGCGAGCGCGCTGCTCGCGCGCGGCGAGCAGCTCACGGGCGAACTCACCGCGGCCGAGGCCGCGCTTGCCGCCGTGCAGGCCGAGTCCGACGGCTGGCTGATGGGTCTGCCGAACCTGCTGCATGACTCGGTGCCGGACGGTCGCGACGAGAGCGCCAACCTCGAGGTGCGCCGTCATGGCACGGCGCGCGCGTTCGATTTCACGCCGCTCGACCATGTCGATCTCGGCGCCAAGCTCGGTGGACTCGACTTCGAGGCCGCCGCGCGCATCTCGGGGGCGCGTTTCGCGGTGCTGCGCGGCGGTGTCGCCCGTCTGCACCGCGCGCTGGCCCAGTTCATGCTCGACCTGCACACCGGCGAGCACGGCTACCAGGAGATCTACGCGCCGTACCTCGTCTCGCCCGAGGCGCTCGTCGGCACCGGCCAGCTGCCGAAGTTCTCGCAGGACCTCTTCGCGGTGCAGGGCGAGCGGCCGTTCTATCTGATCCCCACCGCCGAAGTGCCGGTGACGAACCTCGTCCGCGAGCAGATCGTCGCGCCCGAGTCGCTGCCGATGCGCTATGTGGCGCACACGCCGTGCTTCCGCTCCGAGGCGGGTGCCGCCGGCAAGGACACCCGCGGCCTCATCCGCCAGCACCAGTTCGACAAGGTCGAGCTCGTGCACATCGTGAAGCCCGAGGACTCCTACGCCGCGCTCGAGCAATTGACCGCGCACGCGGAGACCGTACTGCAGCGCCTCGGTCTGCCGTACCGCGTGCTCGCGCTCTGCGCGGGCGACATCGGCTTCGGCAGCGCCAAGACCTACGACCTCGAGGTCTGGCTGCCGGGGCAGGGCAAGTACCGCGAGATCTCCTCCTGCAGCAACTGCGAGGCCTTCCAGGCGCGCCGCATGCAGGCCCGCTGGCGCAACCCCGCCACCGGCAAGCCCGAGCCGCTGCACACCCTCAACGGCTCCGGCGTCGCCGTCGGCCGCGCGATGGTGGCGGTGCTCGAGAACTACCAGAACGCCGACGGCAGCGTGACCGTGCCGGAGGCGCTGCGGCCCTATATGGGCGGCCTCGAGGTGCTGCGCGGCTGAGGGCGGAGCGGATGAAAGCGACGGAGAGGTGGCAGAGCGGTTTAATGCATCGGTCTTGAAAACCGACGGCCCTTCACGGGGCCCGTGAGTTCGAATCTCACCCTCTCCGCCATTCAGAGTTTCTTCAAATCTTCAATCTTTCAAACGCAGCAGACAAGCTGTTGATCTGATTGACTTTTTCTCGGCCACCTCCTGACCAGAGCTTGAAAAAAGTCCCTTCATACAGGGGCTTCAGCGCGATTGAGACGCTGTTCTGCTCAGAACCACCTGACTGAGCGAGTTCGAAAGAATCCAATTCGAACAAGGGTTTGCGCGATTTTTCCGTAACCCTCCGTTGCCGTACTTCCTCGAAAGAGTCAGGCGCGTGGACTGCCCAAAAGCGCTCTTGCTGTCTGGAGCTGCCCCGCTTCCGTGGACAGGTTAGTGTCTTAGTCCTGTGATCGTCTCTTCATGCTTCTCTGCTCATCTTCCCTGTTGGTGAGTCTGCTGCCGAAGGCAGCAGAAGCGCCGCCATTCTTGCTCTGGCCTGATGATGCGACCGCTCGTAGTTGACCGGCGACCGGTAGCCGAGGCCCGAGTGGCGTCGGTGAGGGTTGTACCAGCCTTCGATCCACTCGAA
>CANHFH010000007.1 GCA_947459825.1 Pseudomonadota bacterium
CGAAGTGATCTTCTCGTCATGGTGGTGCGAAGCGAACGCACGCTGCACCACCGGCGCATGTCCCGCGAGGCGCAGACCGGACTCGGCGGGCGCATGCTCGCAGAACACCGCGACCGTCCCGGCGCTCGGCATCTCGAGCACCGCGCCGCCGCCCTCGTGCGAGATGTCGATGCGATGCAGAGCGCGACCGGCCTGCAACGCGCCGCCGCAGTCGATCTTCACCGCGTCCTCGGCGAACGCGCGCACGGCAGGCTCGATGCAAGCCGCGAGCGCAGCTTCGTCGCGGCCGCCGCAGGGCAACACCGCGACGCCGAGACCATCGCCATGGTCATGGCCGTGGTGATCATGGCCATGATCCCCGTGGGCATGATGCTCGTGAGCATGATGATCGTGGTCGTGGTCGTGATGGTCGTGGCCATCATGGTCGTGGTGATGCGCGTGCGCGGCAGCCCCGGTGTGCAGTGCATGCCGACCGGCGGGCAGGTCGTAGACGCCCGCCCACTCGAACGGATACTGCGGCTCGAGGAAGGCGGCGTCGACGGCGAGCGCGCGCTGCAGGTCGAACGCACCCACGCCGAGCACGGCGTCGATGGGGATGTCCGCGTTGCGCGTGCGGAACACGCGCGCCGTGGCGTTGATGGCGCGCACGCGGCGCTCGACGCGCTCCAGCGTCGCCTCGTCCACGAGGTCGGTCTTGTTGAGCAGGATCACATCGGCGAAGGCCACCTGCTCACCCGGCTCCTTCATCTCGTCGAGGTGCCGCTCCATATGGCGCGCATCGACCAGCGTCACGATGGCATCGAGCGTGAACTGATGCTTGAAGTCGTCGTCGAGGAAGAAGGTCTGCGCGACCGGACCGGGGTCGGCCATGCCCGTGGTCTCGACGATGATGTGGTCGAAGCGGTCGCGGCGCTTGAGCAGCTGGCCGAGGATGCGCAGCAGGTCGCCGCGCACCGTGCAGCAGATACAGCCGTTGTTGGTCTCGAAGATCTCCTCCTCGGCGCCGATGACGAGCTGGTGGTCGACGCCGACCTCGCCGAACTCGTTCTCGATGACGGCGATGCGCTTGCCGTGCTGCTCCGAGAGGATGCGGTTGAGGAGGGTCGTCTTGCCCGACCCGAGGAAGCCCGTCAGCACGGTGACGGGGATACGGTCCGTGGTTCGCATGATGGAGCCATGATACCGTAGGGCATGGCCCAAGACCGCGCGCACCGGCACGCCGCCCATCAGCATGAAGGCCACGGCATCGGCCACGACCACGCCGCCTGCGTCGAGCGCGCGGTGGAGTCCGCCGTGGCCCTCTGCGACCGCCGCGGGCTCAACCTCACCCCGGTGCGGCGGCGGGTGCTGGAGCTCGTCTGGCGCTCGCACGGGCCCATCGGCGCCTACCAGATCCTCGCCGAGCTCGCCAAGGAACGCGACAAGGCGGCGCCGCCGACCGTCTACCGCGCGCTCGAGTTCCTGATGGAGGCGGGGCTCGTCCACCGCATCGATTCATTGAACGCGTTCATGGGCTGCGGCGAGCCGGGGCATGCGCATGTCGCCCAGTTCCTGGTCTGCCGCGCCTGCCACCGCGTCGTCGAGATCGACGATCCGGCCATCAACCGCGCGCTCGCCGAGAAATCGCTCGCGATGGGCTTCCGCATCGAGCCCACCTCGCTAGAGATCAAGGGCCTCTGCGGCGACTGCGCCGCGGCCTGAACCTCAACGCGCGTCTTCCAAGCGCGCGCTCAACGCGCGACCAGCACGATCCCCGCGACGAGCAGCGCGACGCCGACGAGGCGCATCGTGGTCACCGGCTGCTGCGCGAAACCGAGCAGCCCGTAGTGGTCGACGATGATCGAAGCGACCATCTGCCCGGCGACCGTCAGCGCGAGCAGCAGCAGCGCGCCGATGCGCGGCCCGGCGAGCGTCGCCACCGTGACATACATCGCGCCGAAGAGACCGCCGAACCAGGCCCAAGCAGGGGCGGCCGCGAACTGCGCGCGACCCGGCAGGTCGACGCGCAGCATCACGAACGCGGCGATCGCCACCGAGCCGACCAGGAAGTTGGCGAGAGAGCCGAGGAACGGGCTGCCGAGCGCGCGGCCCAGGGCGACGTTCATCCCGACCTGCAGGACGAGCCCCGCGCCGACGGCGAACGCGAGCAGCATGGTGCCGACTTGCATGGAAGGTCTCCTGTGAAGGTCCGCGACGGACGGAAAAGTGTCTACGGATGCAACTGACGACGCTGGCGGGACGCGAGCCATGCGCGACCGCGCGGGAAACGCAGCAGCAAGAGCACGGTCGACCAGAAGAGCCGCTTCTGCAACGGCACGCGACGCGGCGGGATGACCGCCGCAACCGCCGCGCCGACATCCTCGTGCACCGGCGGTGCCGGACGGACGGCTGGCGGGAGGGTCGAAGCGGCGTCGGACGCGGACATCGCCGCAGGATAGCGGTCGCGGCGCGCCTCGCGCTAGGCTAACCGCGTGAGCGGCATCCCCCAACATACCCGCCTGCTCGTCACGCGGTTGCTGGATGCGTATTGCGCTCGCATCTGCCCGCCGAGCGCGCGCCACGCCGTACAGGTGGGCTATCACTTGGGGTACGACACCGTGGTCCTCGAGGAACACCGCCGCATCCTCGGCATCGCGGGAACACGACGAGCCGTCCCGGTGGCGCGCCTGCGTTGGCGCGCGTCGGACGGTTCATGGACGCTCGAGCACGCCGATCCGTCGGGCGCCATGCGCCGCTACCGCCCGCTGCCCTCGAGCCGCAGCTTCCTCGCGCTGCTGCGCGAGTTCGATGCCGATCCCGCCGGGCTGTTCTGGGGCCGCATCGACGGCAAGAGCCTGCGCTGGTGCCGGTCGGAGGGGCGCTGCGCGCCCTGCGAGGCGCGCTACTGCGCCATCCTCGGGACGGAGCCGGTCGCGGGCGGCGCTGCCGCGGAAACCGTCGTCGAGTCCACCGGCCTCAGCCACCTGAGCGACCGCACCGAGGTCCGTCGGTGAGACCGGCGTTCAGCGGGGTGCCGCAGGCTCCCCTGAGACCGTATCCTTGAAGAAGCAACCCCTCACCGAGGTCATACGCGCCATGCCCAAGAAAGACACCAAGCTCGACCGCCGTTCACTCCTCACCGGTGCCGCCGCCGCCGGCGTCGCCGCGCTCGCCGGCAAGGCCGATGCGCAGACCGCCGCAGCGCCCGCCGCGGCGTCCCCCACCGGCCTGCGCGCGCCCCGCGACGGCGAGATCAAGGCCGCCCGCGGCGGCAAGTACGAGTCGGTGCCGCTCAAGCAGGACTTCGTCAACGTCGCCGCGATCCAGTCGCGGCTGCTCTCGGTCGACACCCGCGACAAGGCCCGCACCCTCAAGCGCAACATGGACCGCGTGCTGCGGCTCATCGACCTCGCGCAGAACTCGCCCGAGGAATGGGGCGGCGAGCGCCGCTGGGGCTCGAAGGTCGACCTCATCTGCATGCACGAGTTCCCGATTCAGGGCTTCCAGCCGTGGACGCGCAAGGAGCTCAACCAGATCGCCTTCGAGCTGCCGGGGCCCGAGGCCGCGGTCATCGGCGAGCGCGCCAAGCGCTACGGCTGCTACATCGCCTTCGGCTGCTACGCCAAGCTCAAAGATTGGCCGGACCACATCATCAACATGTCGGTCATCGTCGGCCCGGACGGCGGCATCGTCGACCTGCAGTGGAAGGCGCGCAACATCCTGGGTCTCTTCGGCGACCAGGCGCTGATCGGCACCACCGTCTACGACGTGCTCGACCGCTATGTCGAGATGTACGGCTGGGACCGTACGATGCCGGTGGCGCGCACCGACATCGGCAACATCGCCATGACGGCGGTCGGCGCGGAGCCCACGCTCTACACCTGCCTCGGTCTCAAGGGCGCCGAGATCCTGATCATGTCGGTCACCGGCGGCAGCAACGCCGAGTCGGCGATCGCCACGGCGCGCGCCAACCGTCTGTACACGGTCGGCGTCGGCAACGCCGTCTCGCCCGACAACATCGGCTTCCCGGAGGCCTCGGGCACCGAGGACGGCGGCACGGTGATCGTCGATCCGCGCGGCACGACGCTCGCCAAGACCGACAACCACCACGAGGACATCATCACCGCCCGTATCCCGATCGCGGACTTCCGCAAGACCCGCCGCGTGCAGGAGCTGCCGAAGGCCCTGCTGCTGCCGATCCTGCAGGCCTACGAGCCGGTGTTCCAGCCGAACGCCTTCGCGGGTGCGCTGCCCGCCACCTACAAGGAGGCCGGTGAGCTCGTCCGCAAGCGGATGGGGATGAAGTGAGCGGCGCGGCGGAGGCGCTTGCATCGCTGCAGGCACGCATCGGGCAAGAGGTGCATGTCAGCGACTGGATGACGGTGACCCAGGACCGTGTCGTCGCCTTCGCCGATGCCACGGGCGACCATCAATGGATCCATGTCGACCCCGATCGCGCGCGGCGCGAATCGCCGTTCGGCGGGCCGATCGCCCACGGCTATCTGACGCTGTCGCTGCAGATCCTGCTGCGCGGACTGACCGGCGCCGAGCAAGCGGTGGCGCCCGGAGTCCGGCAGGCCGTGAACTACGGCCTCGACCGGCTGCGCTTCCCGGCGCCGGTCCCGGTGGGCGCGCGCATCCGCGGCCGCTTCACGCTGCTCGAGGCCGCGCAGGTCGCACCCGGCGTCCTGCAGGTGAAGGAGCGCTATACGGTGGAGGTCGAAGGCAAGGACAAGCCCGCCTGCATCGCCGAAAGCCTCTATCGTCTGTACTTCTAGCGACCGCGGGAGCGCGACCACCATGACCGCGGTCTTCCTGGACTTCGCCACCGTCGGCCGCGACGGGCTCGATGTGACGGCGCTGCGCGCGGCGGCGCCGGGGCTCGTGCTGCACGACGACACCACGCCCGACGAGGTCGCCGCACGGATCGCCGGCCACGAGATCGTGCTGCTCAACAAGGTGCGCATCACGCGGGCGCTCATCGAGGGGTCGCCTTCACTGCGGGTCATCGGGCTCACCGCCACCGGCACCAACAACATCGATCTCGATGCTGCGCGTGGGCGCGGCGTCGCGGTGCGCAACATCCGCGACTACTGCACGCCCTCGGTGGTGCAGCATGTGCTCGGCGTGCTGCTGTACCTCACGCACCGTCTGCCGCAGTACGCGCGCGAGGCGGTGGACGGCACCTGGGCGCGGAGCGCGACCTTCGGACTCACCCACCACCCCATCCGCGAGCTGCGCGGGCGCGTGCTCGGCATCGTCGGCTGGGGCGCGCTCGGCAGCGCGGTGGCGCGCGCCTGCGAGTCGGCGCTCGGCATGCAGGTGATCGTCGCCGCGCGACCGGGTGACGGCGCGCCGCAGCCCGGCCGTGTGCCGCTCGACGAGCTGCTCGCGCGCGCCGATGTGGTGTCGCTGCACTGCCCGCTCACGCCGCATACCAACGGCATGATCGATGCGCGCCGTCTCGCGCTGATGAAGCCCGACGCGGTGATCATCAACACCGCGCGCGGCGCGTTGATCGATCCGGCGGCGCTCGCCGCCGCGCTGCGCGACGGACGGCTCGGCGGCGCGGCCATCGATGTGCTGCCGCAGGAGCCGCCGGTGGACGGCAGCCCGCTGCTCGACCCCACGCTCCCGAACCTCATCGTCACCCCCCACATGGCTTGGGCGGCCCGCGAGTCCCGGCAGCGCTGCCTCGACGAATTGGGGGCCAACATCGCCGACTGGCGGGCAGGTGGCGACCGCGGCAGGGTGGTCTGAGACCTACCGCTCGACGGTCCAGCATATCGCCGCGGTCCGGCCAGGCGTTCTGGGCTAAAATGGGCGGCTGACTCCCGCCCCGTTTTCGGGGCCTTTCCGCAAGGATGACGGACCCATGCACCGCCCTGAACCGCTCGCGGGCCCGACCTCGGCCCTGAAGTCGCGTACACCTGCAGCGCTGGCGCTGCTTGCCTCCGCTTTGTTGGCCCTCGCCGGCTGCTCGAAGGGCGGTCAGGACGCCGGTGGTCCGAGCATGGGGCGCGGTGGCCCCGGTGGTGCCGGTGGTCCGCCGAGCGGACCGGGGATGGGCCGCGGCGGTCCGCCGCCCGCCACGGTGCTGGTGGTCAACGGTCAGGTCCGACCTTTCGGCCCCTCGCTCGAAGCGGTCGGCACCGCGCTCGCCCGCGAGTCGGTGGACATCACCTCCAAGGTGGCCAACACGGTCACCGCGATCCGCTTCCAGGAAGGTCAGCGCGTCGCCGCCGGCTCGGTGCTGGTGGAACTCGACCGGGCGCAGACCGCTGCGGCGTTGGCCGAGGCGGAGGCGAGCCTCCTCGAGAGCCGCAACCAGTTCAACCGCGGCCGTGACCTGTCGGTGACGCAGGCGCTGTCGCGCGCGCAGCTCGACCAGCTCGAGACCGCGGTCAAGACGGGCGAAGCGCGCGTCGCCGCCGCACGCTCGCGCCTCGGCGACACGGTGATCCGCGCGCCCTTCGCGGGCCGTACCGGCCTGCGCCGCGTCAGCCTCGGCAGCCTCGTCAGCCCGGGCACCGTCATCACCACGCTCGATGATTCCTCGGTGATCAAGCTCGAGTTCACCGTGCCGCAGTCCTTCCTCGGCAGCCTCGAGCCGGGTCTGCCGATCGAAGCGCGCGCCGACGGCTTCGGCGACCGCGTGTTCGTGGGCAAGCTCACCACGCTCGACTCGCGCATCGACCCCGTCACGCGTTCTATCGCCGTGCGCGCAGAGCTGCCGAACGCCGACGGCGCCATCAAGCCGGGGCTCTTCATGACGGTCGGCCTGCGCGCCAAGACCACGCCGACGCTGATGATCCCAGAGGAGGCGCTGGTGCCCGAGCAGGGCCGCACCTATGTGTTCGTGGTGCGGGACGGCAAGGCGCAACGCGTCGAGGTCCGCACCGGCGGCCGCGAACCGGGCTTCGTGGCCGTGCTCGACGGACTCACGGCGCAGGACTCCCTGGTCGTGGAAGGTACACAGCGCGTGCGCGACGGCGGTGCCGTCGTCGCCAAGCCGCGCGCCTGACATCGGGACGGCCGCGCCATGCACATCTCCGAGTTCTGCATCCGCCGCCCCGTCTTCGCCACGGTGCTGAGCCTGCTGCTCATCATCTTCGGCCTCGTCTCGCTCGAACGGCTCGCGGTACGCGAGTACCCGGACATCACCCGCCCGGTGGTCTCGATCACCACCAGCTACCGCGGCGCGTCCGCCAATGTGGTCGAGAACAAGATCACGCAGGTCATCGAGGACCGCATCGCGGGCATCGAAGGCGTGCTCAAGATCGAATCCGACAGCGAGGACGAACGCTCCAGCATCCGCATCGAGTTCGACGCCGACCGCAACATCGACGCCGCCGCCAACGATGTCCGCGACCGCATCGGCCGCGTGGTCGCGCAGCTGCCGCCCGAGGCCGATCCGCCGCAGATCAGCAAATCCGACGGCTCAGGCGAGTCGGTCATGTTCATGTCCTTCAACTCGCAGACCATGAACCAGCTCGAGATCACCGACTATGTCGAGCGCTACCTGCTCGACCGGCTCTCGACGGTGCCCGGCGTTTCGCGCGCCGCCATGTCGGGCGCGCGCCGTGCCGCGATGCGCATCTGGATCGACCGTCAACAGCTCGCCGCGCGCTCGCTCACCGTCGGTGACATCGAGACCGCGCTGCGCCGGGAGAACGTGGAGCTGCCCGCCGGTCGGCTCGAGTCGCGTGCGCGCGAGTTCTCGCTGCGCACCGCCGTCGGCCTCGAGAACGAACAGGATTTCCGCGACCTCGTGATCGGCCGCGGCCCCGAGGGCCACCTCGTGCGCCTCGGCGAGGTCGCCGACGTGCGCATCGCCGCCGAGAACGACCGCACGCTGATGCGCACCGACGGCGAGGTCGGCGTCGGCATCGGCATCGAAGCGCAGTCGAAGGCCAATGTGCGCGATGTCGTGCGCGGCGTCCGCGCCGAGGTGGAGCGCCTGCGCCCGACCCTGCCCAAGGGATCGACCCTGGTGATCACCACCGACAACGGCCTCGCCATCGAAGCGGCGCTCAAGGAGGTCCTGATCGCCGTCGCCTTCGCGTTCGCCTCGGTGCTGCTCGTCATCTACGGCTTCCTCGGCACGCTGCGCGCCACGCTCATCCCGGCGGTGACCATCCCGGTCTCCATCATCGCGGCGTTCATGGCGCTCTACGGCCTCGGCTACTCCATCAACGTGCTGACGCTGCTCGGCGTCGTGCTGGCGATCGGCCTCGTGGTCGACGACTCGATCGTGGTGCTGGAGAACATCCACCGCCGCGCCGAGATGCACGAGCCGCCGATCGTCGCCGCGGTGCGCGGCAGCCGTGAGATCGGCTTCGCGGTGGTCGCCACCACGCTGACGCTGGTCGCGGTGTTCGTGCCGGTGTCGTTCCTGCCCGGCGAGAACGGCCGGCTGTTCCGCGAGTTCGGCCTCACGCTCGCCGCGGCGGTGCTGTTCTCTGCGCTGGTGGCGCTGACGCTGACGCCGATGCTCGCCTCGCGCCTGCCGCGCGAGGAGGACATGCGCCACGGCCGCTTCGCGCAGGCGGTCGAACGCTTCTTCGCGACGCTCTCCGCGCAGTACGGCCGCCGGCTGCGCTCGCTGATGCGCCGCCCCTGGCTGATCGTCGGCTTCGTGCTCGCGCTGCTGCTGGTCGGCGCGCTCAGCTTCCGCAGCCTGCCGGCGGAGTTCGCGCCCGCGGCCGACGGCGGCCGCGTCATGGTGACCATCACCGGTCCCGAGGGCGCGAGCTTCGAGTACACCGAAGAATACGGCCGCAAGCTCGAGGAGATCGCGGCCAAGGAGATCGAGAAGGGCGACATCCGCCGCGTGACGCTGCGCATACCCGGCAGCTGGGACGGCGGTACCGGCTCGGTGAACTCCGCACGCCTCATCATCTCGCTCGTCGACTGGAGCGAGCGCAAGCGCTCGGCCCAGGAGGTCGCGGCCTCCTTCCAGCGCGAGGCCTCCAAGCTGCCCGGCGTCCGCGCCAGCACCATGGCGCCCGGCGGCCTGCGCGGCGGCTGGAACGTGCCGGTGCAGGCCGTCATCGGCGGCCCGGACTACGAGCAGCTCGCGGAGTGGTCCGCCAAGATGTCGCGGCTCGCCGAGGAGAACCCGGGCCTCGTCGGCGTCGACGCGAGCTTCAAGCCGCGCAAGCCGCAGATCCGCGTCGCCATCGACCGCGACCGCGCCGCCGACCTCGGCGTTTCGCTGCAGACGGTAGGCCGTACGCTCGAGACCATGCTCGGCTCGCGCATCGTCACGACCTTCATCGACCGCGGCCGCGAATACAACGTGGTGCTGCAGGGCCGCTCCGACGAGCGCGCCACGGTCACCGACCTCACCAACCTGCAGGTGCGCTCCGACCGCACCGGTGAGCTCGTGCCGTTGTCGTCCATCGTGCAGCTCACCGAGACCGCGGGTGCGACGCAGCTGAGCCGCTTCGACCGCCAGCGCGCGGTCGAGATCCGCGCGAGCCTCGCCGAGGGCTACCCGATGGGCGAGGCCATCAAGTGGTTCGAGCAGACCGTCGAGCGCGAGCTGCCGGCGGGCGCGACGCTGATGTGGGACGGCGACTCGGCCGACTACGTCCGCAGCGGCGGCCAGATGTGGACGCTGCTGCTGTTCGCCGTGATCATCGTCTTCCTGGTGCTGGCGGCGCAGTTCGAGAGCTTCGTGCACCCGGCCATCATCATGGTGACCGTGCCCACGGCGCTGCTCGGTGCGGTGTTCGGGCTGCAGCTGCACGGCATGAGCATCAACATCTTCAGCCAGATCGCGGTGATCATGCTCATCGGCATCGCCGCCAAGAACGGTGTGCTGATCGTCGAGTTCGCCAACCAGCTGCGCGACCGCGGCATCGAGTTCGGCGAAGCGATCATCGAGGCGTCGGTGGTGCGCCTGCGGCCGGTGCTCATGACCAGCCTCTGCACGGCGTTCGGCGCGATCCCGTTCCTGTTCGCCACCGGCGCCGGCGCCGAGCAGCGCGAACCGATCGGCGTGGTGGTGTTCTACGGCACGCTGCTGTCGGTGCTGCTGACGCTGTTCGTGGTGCCGGCGGTGTATTCGCTGGTCGCGCGGCGCACGCGTCCGGGACAGTACACATCGCGGCTCGTCGACCGGATGCTGGGCGGCAAGGGCCAGACGCCGGGCGAGGTCGGGACCGGCCCCGCGACGGACCCCACACCGGGCACCGCGACGGGTGCCACCGGCAGCGGCTGACGCCGGCGCTGCCGACCCTCAGATCGTCGGGTTCGGCAGCGCGTGGAAGGCGTGCCGCAGGCTCTCGCCCCACGCCGAACGGATCATCCGGAAGTAGTCGTCGTCCGCGTCGATGCGACGATGGGTCAGCACGCGCAGCGCGTCACGCCGCAGGCACACGAGGTCCAGCGGCGCCCCGACGCTGAGGTTGGAGCGGATCGTCGAATCCATCGAGATGAGCGCGCATTTGGTCGCCTCCGCGAGGCTCGTCGATCGGGTGATCACCCGATCGAGGATGGGCTTGCCGTACTTCGACTCGCCGATCTGGAAGTACGGCGTGTCGTCGGTGGCCTCGATGAAGTTGCCGGCCGCGTAGATGTTGAAGAGCCGCGGCAGCTCGCCGCGGATCTGCCCGCCGATGATGAACGAAGCGTTGAAGTCGATGCCGTGCTCCTTGAAGGCCGCCGCATCGCGCTGGTGGACGACGCGCAGCGCTTCGCCGACCAGCACCGCCGCCTCGAACATGTTGGGCGCCGTATGGACGCTGTCGGCGTGGGGATCGACCGCGGCCTCGTGCAGCAGATGCACCACCGCCTGCGATACGGCGAGGTTGCCCGCCGTCATCAGCACGAGCACGCGGTCGCCCGCCCGCTCGAAGACATGCATCTTGCGGAAGGTGTTGACATGGTCGACGCCCGCGTTGGTGCGGGAATCGGCGAGGAACACCATGCCGGTGTCGAGCAGGGTCGCGACGCAGTAGGTCATGCCACGATTCTACTGCTGGGCCTGCCGCTGCTGCAGCAGACGCGGGCGACCCGCCGCGGTGCGGCGACCCGCGTCCGGCCCTGCGGAGACCGCGACGCTCGCCTCCATGGTCTCGGCCCCGCCCCCGCGACGCACGCCGCGCACCGGACAAGCGTCGAGATAGTCGCGGCCCACCGCGATCCGGCAGTGGTGCGCCCCGCCCGGCCTGCCGTTCGTGACATCGAACGCATGCCAACAGGCCTCGGACGCCAGCCACACATCGACCCAGGCGTGGCTCGCGATGTGGTCATCACGA
Organism: Pseudomonadota bacterium; assembly: GCA_947459825.1. Taxonomy (GTDB): domain Bacteria; phylum Pseudomonadota; class Gammaproteobacteria; order Steroidobacterales; family Steroidobacteraceae; genus UBA964. The sequence goes on from CANHFH010000007.1 coordinate 11,247, forward strand.
TCGGTCAGCAGATAGCCGCTGACATAGCGCGCCGGGACGCCGAGCGCGCGGCAGCACGCGAGCATCACCTGCGCATGGTCCTGGCACACCCCGCGCCCGAGCGCGAAGGCATGCGCAGCGGTGTCCGAGACCGCGGTGACCCCCGGTACATAGTCCATCGCCTCGCGGACGGCCTGCGCCAAGCGCAGCACATCGTCGCGGTCGGGCGTACGCGACCCATGGCGCCGCGCGAAATCCCGCAAGGCCTCGTCGGCGGTCGTGAGCCGCGTCTCCGGCAGATACACCAACGGCGAGAGCCGGCCGCGGTCGCCGCTCACGGCGCCGATCACCGCCTCGGTCTCCACCACGCCGGCGACGGCGATGCGGATCTCCTCGTGCGGTTCGTCGAGCGTGAGCAGATGCATGATGTTGCCGTGCGCGTCCAGCTGCTGCGTCCGCCGGCCCGGCGCCTGCAGGTCCCAGGACAGCACCCGCTGACCGGCCTCGGTGCGCGGCGTCAGGCGCAGGCTCTGCACGCTGTGGCGCGCCGGTCGGTCGTAGCGGTACACGGTCTCGTGGCGGATGTGCAGCAGCATGCCCGTCAGGCCTCCGACACGAGGAAGTCGTCGGCGATGCGCGCGCCGAGCCGCGAGGTGTCCACCAGGAACCGCGACAGGTAATCGCGCAGCCCGCGCGCGAAGGCGTCGTCGATGCGGCCGTACTGCAGCCCCGCGTGCAGCTCGCCCGCGCGCCGCAGCGTCTCGGCGGAACGGTCGTTGGCGACGCGTGCCAGCGTGCCGTGCACGCGCGCCATGCAGTGCCGCAGCGACCGCGGCATCGCCTCGCGCAGCACCAGCAGCTCGGCCACGCGGCGCGGCGTGATCAGGTCGCGGTACACCTTGCGGTAGATCTCGAAAGCCGACACCGAGCGCAGCAGCGCGCTCCATTCGTAGTAGTCGCCCGCCTCGTCGGCGCGCGCGGCGTCCTCGGCGAGCAGCAGGAAGCGTGCATCGAGGATGCGTGCCGTGTTGTCGGCGCGCTCGAGATAGGTGCCGAGCCAGGTGAATTCGAGCGCATCGTCGGCGAGCATCGTCCCCTGGATGACGCCGCGCGCGAGGTGCGACCGGAACTTCACCCACTCGAAGAAATCCCCGGCGGCGCCCTGCGCGACCGCGCCCGGCCGGAAGCGCCGGAACTCCAGCCAGGTCGCGTTCAGCGTCTCCCAGGCCTCGGAGGTCAGCGTGCCGCGTACGGCGTGCGCGTTCTCCCGCGCCAATCCGAGGCACTGGCCGATGCTGCCCGGGTTGCCGCGCTCGAAGGACAGCCACTCGATGGCCGCGGCCTGCGTCACCGTCCCGCGCGCCGCGAGGAACGGCTCGAGCTGGCCGACGGTTTCGAGCGTGGAACTCCACCGCCGCCGCACCGCGTCCTCGTCGCTGCGCAGCAGCGTCATGCGGCAGTTCACATCGAGCATGCGCGCGAGGTTCTCGGCGCGCTCCGTATAGCGGGCCATCCAGTACAGGTGGTCGGCGACACGGCTCAACATCCGTCGTCCCTCGCCTCGAGCACCCAGGTGTCCTTGGTGCCGCCGCCCTGCGAGGAGTTCACGACCAGCGAGCCTTCGCGCAACGCGACGCGCGTCAGGCCGCCCGGCACCATCACCACATCCCGGCCGGAGAGCACGAACGGCCGCAGATCGACATGGCGCGGAGCGAGACCCGCCTCGACGAAGGTCGGACAGCTCGACAGCGCGAGCGTCGGTTGCGCGATGTAGCGCGAGGGGTCGGAGAGGATTCGGTCGCGGAAGGCGTCGATCTCGGCGCGCGAAGCGCGCGGCCCGATCAGCATCCCGTAGCCGCCGGCGCCGTGCACCTCCTTGACGACGAGTTCATCGAGGTGCGCCAGCGTGTAGGCGAGATCCTCCTCCCGTCGCAGCACGAAGGTCGGCACGTTGGCGAGCACCGGCTCCTCGCCGAGGTAGAACCGGATCATCTCCGGTACATAGGGGTAGGTGGACTTGTCGTCGGCGATGCCGGTGCCCACGGCGTTGCAGACCGTGACGCTGCCCTCGCGATAGGCGGCGAGCAGCCCGGGCACGCCGAGCATGGAGTCGGGACGGAACGCGAGCGGATCGAGGAAATCGTCGTCGATGCGGCGGTAGATGACATCCACCCGCCGCGGACCCTGCGTGGTGCGCATCGAGACGACGCCGTCGTCGACGATCAGGTCCTGCCCCTCGACGAGCTCGATGCCCATCTGCTGCGCGAGGAAGGCGTGCTCGAAGTACGCGCTGTTGTGCGCGCCCGGGGTCAGCAGCACGACGGTGGGGTCGCGCACGCCCGCGGGTGCGACGCTGCGCAGCGTCTCGAGCAGCAGGTCCGGATAGTGCTCGACCGGCGACACGGGACAGCGCGCGAAGAGCTCGGGGAAGAGCCGCATCATCGCCTTGCGGTCCTCGAGCATGTAGGAGACGCCCGAGGGCACGCGCAGGTTGTCCTCGAGCACGAAGTACTCGCCCTCGCCCGCGCGCACCAGATCGACGCCGGCGATGTGGGCGTAGACATCCATCGGCAGATCGATGCCCTGCATCTCGGGACGGTACTGGGTGTTGCAGAGGATCTGCTCGGCGGGGATGCGGCCGGCGCGCAGGATCTCCTGGTCGTGGTAGATGTCGTGCAGGAAGGCGTTGAGCGCGGTGACGCGCTGGCGCAGGCCGCGTTGCAGCATCTCCCATTCGGCGGACGGGATGATGCGCGGCACGATGTCGAAGGGGATCAGGCGCTCGGTGCCGGTCTCGTCGCCGTACACCGCGAAGGTGATGCCGGCGCGGCGGAACAGCAGGTCGGCCTCCGCCCGCTTCTCGCGGATGCGCTCCGACGGGACCTCCGCGAGCCAGGACGCATAGGTGCGGTAATGCGGGCGGACCGACCCCCCGTCGGCATGCATCTCGTCAAAGATACGCGTCACCGCCATGATCCCTCCCCGGTCGATGATAACCGAGCCGGGCCGGTCCATCGGGACGACGCGGGCGCACCAGAACGGTGCGGCAGGTCAGTTCACCAGATCTTGCCGCCGATGTACTTGCCGGCGGCCGGCAGATGCGGGAAGTAGTCCACCGAGGCGAAGGCGCCGTGCACGAAATACGGGTCCTTCTCGATGATCTCGCGGGCGCGCGCGAGGCTTCTGGTGGCGAGGCAATAGAGGCTGCCCACGGGCTTCTGGCCGCCGTCGTCGTAGAGCGGCCCGGCTACGTTCAACTCGTCGAGCACGGTCTCGATGTAGGCCATGTGGTCCGCCGTGTGTTCGGCACGCACCAGCGCGCCCTTCGCACCGTCGCGGCAGATGACGACATACGCGGTTCTTTCGAAACGGGAAGACATCTCGGATCGCTCCCGAAGGTCACGGAGAAGTACTAGGGTCAGGATACCAATCCACAGGACCTGCAGGTCAGGCCGCATGCCCCGCAGCCTCGACTCTGCGGTCGATTGATGCGATGATTTCGATAGATGTCCTGTATGGGCATCCGGGCGCATCGCGCCCCCGACCCGGCGGCAAGGAGGCTCCGTGGCCGACATCAAGCTCAAGGACCTGCGTTACCTCGTCGCCGTGGCGGACACCGGCCACTTCGGTAAGGCGGCGGCGCGCTGCTTCGTCAGCCAGCCCACCCTCTCGGCCCAGCTGCGCAAGCTCGAGGAGTACCTCGGGGTCGACCTGGTCGAGCGGCAGCCGCGGCAGGCGCTGCTCACACCCGCAGGCGTCGAGGTGGTCGCCAGGGCGCGCCGCATCGTCGAAGCCAGCGACGAGGTGGTCGAGATCGCGCGCAGCCACCGTGACCCGCTCGCCGGCAGGCTGCGCATCGCCTTCCTGCCGACCATCGGCCCCTACCTGCTGCCCTTCGTCGCGCAGCGTCTGCACAAGGCGCTGCCGCGGCTCGAGCTGATGCTGCACGAGCACCAGACCGAGCCGATGCTGGAACGGCTGCGCGCCGGCGACATCGACATGGGCGTGCTCGCTCTGCCCGTCGAACTCGACGGCCTGCACGCCGAACCGCTCTACGACGAACCGTTCGTCGTCGCCATGCCCACCGCGCATCCGCTCGCCGAGCGCAAGCAGCTGCGTGCCGAGGACCTGCGCGGCGCCACCTTGCTGCTGCTCGAGGAGGGCCATTGCCTGCGCGACCAGGCGCTCGAGGTCTGCAGCCGCATCCCCATCAGCGAGAAGCAGGACTTCCGCGGCACCAGCCTCGAGACGCTGCGGCAGATGGTCGCGGCGGACGCCGGCATCACGCTGCTGCCCGAGTTCGCGACGCGCGGTTCCTATGCGCAGTCGAAGGGCGTCGCGATCCGGCCGTTCTCGAAGCCCGTGCCGGTGCGGCACATCGGCGCGGTCTGGCGCAAGAGCACCCCGCGCGGCGCGGCGTTGACCGCGGTCGCCAAGGTCATCAAGGAGTACACGGCATGAGTGCGACCCTGCTCTGGCTGCGGCAGGACCTGCGGCTCGCCGACCATCCCGCGCTGCAGGCGGCGATCGCGCGCGGCGCGCCGGTCATACCCGTCTTCATCTGGGCGCCCGACGAGGAAGCCCCGTGGGCGCCCGGCGCCGCCTCGCGCTGGTGGCTGCATCATTCTTTGACGGCGCTGCAGCGCGACCTCGAGGCCCGCGGTTCGCGCCTGGTTATCCGCGCCGTCGGCGCAGGCGGCACGGCCGGCGCGGCGGGCGGCGGCTCGACGCTGGAGGTGTTGCGCGCGCTGCTGCGCGAGACCGGCGCCACCGCGGTCCATTGGAGCCGTCGCTACGAGCCCGCCGTGGTCGCGCGCGACCGCATCATCAAGGACACCCTGCGCGCGGAAGGCATCGAGGCGCGCAGCTTCAACGCCGCGCTGCTGGTCGAGCCCTGGGATGTGCAGAACCTGAGCGGCAAGCCTTTCCAGGTGTTCACCCCGTATTGGCGCCGGGTGTCCGCGGACCTCGATCCCGGCAAACCCACGCCCGCACCGCGCAGCATCGCCGCACCCGCGAAGTGGCCGAAGACGCTCGCGCTCGACGCGCTCGACCTGCTGCCGAAGATCGCCTGGGACGGAGGCTTCGCGGAGGCTTGGCAGCCGGGTGAGGCCGGGGCAGCGGCCAACCTCGACAGCTTCCTCGAAGGACCGGTGAAAGGCTACGGCGACCGCCGCAACTTCCCGGCCGAGCGTGGCACTTCGCGGCTCTCGCCGCACCTGCATTTCGGTGAGCTCTCGCCGCGGCAGGTGTGGCATGCGGCGCCGGAATGGCGGACCAGTCAGTTCATGGCCGAGATCGGTTGGCGCGAGTTCGCGCACCATCTGCTGTGGCACTTCCCGCAGACCACCGATGCGCCGCTGCGCAGCGACTTCCTGCGCTTCCCTTGGCGCACCGACGCCGCGCATCTGCACGCCTGGCAACGCGGTCTCACCGGCGTGCCGATGGTCGATGCCGGGATGCGGGAGCTGTGGCACACCGGCTGGATGCACAACCGCGTGCGCATGGTGGTCGGCTCGTTCCTGGTCAAGAACCTGCGCCTGCACTGGCTCGAGGGCGCCCGCTGGTTCTGGGACACGCTGGTCGATGCCGACCTCGCGAGCAACACGCTCGGCTGGCAATGGTGTGCGGGCTGCGGCGCCGATGCCGCGCCCTACTTCCGCGTCTTCAACCCGGAGAGCCAAGCGGAGAAGTTCGATCCGGAAGGCGGATATCGTCGACGCTGGGTGCCTGAGGCGATGCCGCCGTCGACGGTCGGCCCTGCGACCATCGCGGCGCCCGGTGGGGCACGCGACCGCTACCCCGCGCCGATCGTCGATCTCAAAGCATCACGCGTGGCCGCGCTCGAGGCCTTCGCCAGCCTGCGCAAGTAGCGCCCCGCCGCCGAGCCAGGCCATCAGCAACACCGGCCACTCGAGCCATGCGTGCGCGCCTGCGGCGACCGCGTACCACTCGCGCGCCGCGGCGTGGTCGACCAAGAAGAACGCCGCCATCACCGCGCTGGCGAGCAGAGCGAGCGATCGTGCTCTCTGCGGCAACGGCGGCCGGCCGCTGCGGCGCGCCTCGGCCTGCGGCAAGAGGTGGATCACGCTCAGATAGTGCGCGCACTGCGCCAGCACCAGTGCGGTGAGCAACGCCGGCAACAGCGCAGGCGTCGCCCCGAACGGCAGTTGCGAAGCGAGCGGCGCTGTCCCGGACGCGCCGCCCTGCGCGGTCGCTATCCAGGCCGCGAGACCGGGTGAGCCGATCGCACCGACGACCACCAGCACCGGCAGCGCCATCAGAGCCGTGACGCCCCACGCGACCGCGCGCTGCGTGGCATCCTCACGGGCGAGGTCCCACGCCAGCAGCAACGGCGTGAAGTTGTGGAGCAGCGAAAGCCAGAGCAGCGCGACGACCGGTTCACCCGCCGCGAGCAGCCCCGCCAGCGCCAGCGAACCTGCCGCGCCGACGAGACGCGCTGCGATGCCCGTGCCACGCGGTGCGCAGACGACGATCGCGCCGATCAGCGCCAGCGTCGCGATGTCGGAGGCCGCGACCCACAGCGACGACACCCACCCGACCGCAGCCGCGGCGCGCATCAGCGCCTGCAGCGCCAGCACCGCCCACAGCGCATGCCACCACCGCAGCGGCCAACGCGCGCCATAGCGGCTCTTCACGAAGGCCATCTCCCAGACCACATGCGGTAGCCCGAACAGCGCGAGCGCGACGATGTAGAGCGGCACCGGCGCCATCAGCGCGAGACCTGCGGTGAACGAGGCGAGGTTGGCGGCCGTCGCGATGACGAACGCGCGCCGCGCATCGACGGGCAGCAGCAGACGCAGCACCGCGGCTTCGACCAGCACGACCGCCACCTCGATGATCGCGACGCCTTGGGCATATCCATCGGGCGACAGCGCGGCGGCGGCGCGCCAAGCGAACGGATGTGTGAGCAGCGATGCGGCGGCTGCAGCGGCGAGGATCCGCGGCATCCCGATGACGGAAGGCCGCAGCAGCAGCACGACGACGAGACACTCGACGACGAGCGTCAAGACGAGTGCAGCGCCCTGACCCATCGGTCCCGCGGCCTCAGGGACGCCGCGTCACTGCCGGACTTTCTGCCACCAGGAGACCGGCTTGAGGTCGCGCACCACAGGCTTCGCCGAGATGCACTGCAGCACATCGCGCGTCGCCACCTGCCAACCACGGAAGTAGAACCGCGGTGCGGACTCGGTGACGCGCGCGCAGACGCCCGCGTTGCGCACCGGCTTGCCGTCGACCGTCAACGCGGCCTCGCAAGCGGCACCGGCACCACGACCCGCGCAGAACCGGTCGTGCGGCAGCTCCGTCGGCGGCTTGCAGCCGTAGCCGCGCTCGAGTGCCACCGCGGCGCCCTCCGGCACCTCGCAGAAGTACGCCGGCAGCGAGAACCCGCCCGCGGGCAGTCCACGATCCATGGTCACCTTCGCAGTGCGCTCGCAGCGCAGGTCGATCTGCGTGCGCGAGGCGTCGAGCCCGTTGCGGCAGATCCCGGCGCCGCCGCCCGCGAGTGCATCGCCCGGCAGGGTGCAGGTGGCGCCGACGCTGCGCTTGGCGCAGAACTGGTCGGCGCGGTCGAAGGTCTTGGGGTTGTCGCGCAGCCGTTGTTCGGCCTCGCGCACGCCGGGCGGGATGACATCGGCACGAGCGACCGGTGCCGGCACCGCAGACGCCAGCACCGCGTAAAGGACCATCGCGAGCGGGAACACCGCGGCCACGGCCGACGCGGGACGGCCGCCGACACCCATCTCAGATGACCGCGGCGTCGACATCGAGCACGCTCGACGCACCGCCTTCGACCACGCGCGCGAGCGCATGCGCCTGCGGCAGCACATGCGCCGCATAGAACTGCGCCGAGGCGATCTTGCCGCGCAGGAAGTCCGCGTCCGCATCGCCCGCCGCGAGCCGCTTCGCGGCGATCGCGGCGGACTTCGCGAGCAGCCAGCCGCCGAGCACATGGCCTGTCATCCGCAGCAGCGGCACGGAGACCGCGAACGCGCGCTCCGGCCCCTGCGCCCACGCGGTCAGCACGCTCCGACCCGCGCCGGCGAGCGCCGCCACGGCCTCGCGTGCGGCGTCACGCGCAGCGGCCACCGCCGCGGCGTGCGGCGAGCCCGCAGCGTCGAGCGCCGCGAGTTCGCGATCGGCGTCGGCGAGCAGCGCCGCCAGCGCGGCGCCGCCGTCGCGCGCGATCTTGCGGCCGATGAAATCATTGGCCTGGATGGCGGTGGTGCCTTCGTAGATGGTGGTGATGCGCACATCGCGGTAGGGCTGCGCGGCGCCCGTCTCCTCGATGAAGCCCATGCCGCCATGCACCTGCAGACCGAGCGAGGCGAGCTCGATGCCGGACTCGGTGCTGCAGGCCTTGACCACCGGGATCAGCAGGTCGCCGCGGACCTGCGCGGCCGCGCGCGTCGTCTCATCCGCATGGCGCGCGCCGAGGTCGAGCTGCAGGGCCGCATACAGCGCCGTGGCACGCAGCGCCTCGATCTGCGACTTCATGGTCAGCAGCATGCGCTTGACGTCGGGGTGGTGGATGATCGTCGCAGGCGCGGCCGCCGAGGCGCCGACGGAGGCTCCGACCGGCTTGCCCTGCACGCGCGTGCGCGCCCATTGCGAGGCCTGCTGTAACGCGCGCTCGGCGACCGCATAGCCCTCGAGACCGACGGACAGCCGCGCAGCGTTCATCATGACGAACATGTACTCGAGGCCGCGGTTCGCCTCGCCCACCAGATAGCCGATCGCGCCTTCCTTCTGGCCGTAGGCCATGACGCAGGTCGGACTGCCGTGGATGCCGAGCTTGTGCTCGATGGAGATGGCGTGCACATCGTTGCGCGCGCCGAGCGCACCGTCCTCGCCCACCAGCACCTTCGGCACGATGAACATCGAGATGCCGCGCACACCCGGCGGCGCGCCGTCGATGCGCGCCAGCACCATGTGGATGGTGTTGGGCGTGAGGTCGTGCTCGCCCCAGGTGATGAAGATCTTCTGACCGAAGATCCGGTAACGGTCGCCGTCCGGGGCCGCACGGGTGCGGACGGCGGCGAGGTCGGAGCCGGCCTGCGGCTCGGTGAGGTTCATGGTGCCGGTCCACTCGCCGCTCACCATCTTCTCGAGATACAGCGCTTTCTGCGTCGGCGTGCCGAAATGCTCGAGCGCCTCGACCGCACCCTGCGTCAGCATCGGACAGAGCTTGAAGGAGAGGTTCGAGGCCGCCCAGAGCTCCTCGACGGCGACGCCGAGCACGCAGGGCATGCCCTGACCGCCGTGCTCGGGCGCGGCGCGCAGCGCGGGCCAACCGCCGGCGACATATTGGTCGTAGGCCGCCTTGAAGCCCTTCGGCGCGCGCACGCCTTCCGGCGTCCAACGCGCGCCGTCGCGATCGAAGGACTTGTAGAGCGGATCGAGCACGGTCTCGGCGAACCTGGCCGCCTCGCCGAGCACCGCGCCGGCGGTATCCAAAGAATAATCCGCGTACGCGGGACAGCCCTGCAGAGCGGTCTCGCCGATGAGTTCGCGGAGGTCGAAGTCGAGGTCCTTGAGCGGTGCGCGGTACATGGCCCGATTTTAGCCTGACGGTCGGACCCGTGCGGCCGGGTCTACGCGGTCGGCGCAGGCGCGCTCTGCCCCGGCACCGGCTGCCCGGCGAGCGCCGGCACCAGGTTCGCGGCGACGAATTCGACGAAGGCCTTGAGCCGGGCGTCTTCCGCAAGGGTCGCCGGGAACATCGCACAGAGCGGCGCCTGAGGGGGCAGCTCCCAGTCGGGCAGCACGCGTTTCAGCTTCTGCGCCATGAGCCCGGCGCGGCACAAAAATTCGGGCAGCAGACCGATACCCAGTCCCGCCGCCACCGAGGCGTGCAGCAATGCAGGGTCGTTGACCGCCAGCTTCGGTCGCACGGTGATCTCGGCCCGCCGGTTGCCGTGGGTGAGCCGCAGCACGACCAAGGGACCTGCCGCCGACTCCGGCGTCAGCAGCTCGAAGCGGTCCAGGTCCTCCGGCGCCCCGGGGATGCCGGCCTTCTGCAGATACGCGGGTGTCGCGCAGAGGATGGCGGGCGGCGTGCCGAGCACGCGGCAGACCGTGTCGGGCAGCGCGCCCTCGGCGGCGGGCGGCGGCGGTTCCGCGGCGCGCAGCACCAGATCACAGGTCGCGAGCGCGTCCGGGCCGACCTCGCCGAGTTCGACCTCCAACGGGATGTGCGGATGGCGCTCCAGGAACCGCGGCACCAAGGGCGCGAGCAGCACACGACCGTAGGTGGCGTCGGCGAGCACCCGCAGCGGCCCCTCGCGGGTCACGGCAAGCTCGACGGCTCGTTGCCGTACCTGCTCGGTGGCCTCGAGGATCGAACGGCACAACGGCAGCAGTTGCTCCCCCACCGGCGTCAGCGTCAGCCGCCGCGTGGTGCGGGTCATGAGCGACAGACCGAGTTCCGCCTCCAGTTCCGAGACCGCCCGGCTGATACCGGCCTTGGGCACCTTGAGCGCCCGAGCGGCGGCTGTGAAGCCGTTGAGGTCGACCACCTTGGCGAAGACGGCCATACGGGCTGCAGTCCACATTTGAGACACCGGTGAGCCCTCGGATCTTTAGGGAGCGGTTATTGTTGCACCGGCGAGGCAAAAAAGCCAAGCCGTGGCGCTACCCCACCGCGCCGCGCCGAGGTTCCGCCCGGCGGTCACCCGGCTCGACCACCTGGCCTACACTGCTCGGGTCGGGATTCCGACCAGGAGGAGACGCCCATGCCCCGTAAGCCCCGCATCACCACCCCCGACGGCCGAACGACGCTGAGCGAGGAGCTCTCGCGCCGCGGATTCCTCACAGGCGCCGGGCTCGCCCTCGGTGCAGCGACGACCGCGGTCACCACGCCCACCGCCGAAGCGGCGATGGGGAAGGGCCCGGATGCGCTCGCCGTCAGCCGCAACGGCAGCTACGCCACCGTGCCGCTCGCCAAGGACATGATCCGCCTCGGCGTGATGCAGACGCGCGTGCGGCCGGTCGACGCGGCGAGCCCCGAGAAGGGCCGCCGCGAGAACCTCGACCACATGCTGAAGCTGATCGCCAACGCGCAGGAGTGGAACCCGCCGTCGGACATCCTCTTCTTCCATGAATTCCCGATCACCGGCTTCAGCTACGACTGGGACCGCAAGGACATCCTGCGGCTGTCGATCGAACTGCCGGGGCCTGAGACCGAGGCGCTCGGCGTCGCCGCGCGCAAGTACGGCTGCTACATCGTGTTCGGCTCGTATGTCCGCGACAAGGATTGGCCCGACCATGTGCTGTCGATCACCACGATCATCGGGCCGGACGGCCGCATCCTCGACAAGCACTGGAAGGTGCGCAACATCATGGGCGTGTTCCGCATCGGCCAGGCGCCGATCGAGCTCATGACCAGCACCATCTACAACAACCTCGACCGCTACATCGAGATGTACGGCGCCGACGCCGTGATCCCGGTGACGCGTACGCCCGTCGGCAACATCAGCACCGGCGCGATGCAGCGCGAGCCGGAGCTCTTCCGTGCGATGGCGCTGAAGGGCGCCGAGATCCTGCTGCGCACCGCGACCGGCAGCTTCATCCCCGCCGATATCCAGGCCACCGCCGTGACCAACCGCGTCTACACCGCCGTGTGCAACAACGCGGTGTCGCCCGGCAACCAGTTCTTCGAGGAGCCGGGCGGTTCCGGGGGCAGCGCCGTCTACGACCCCACCGGCAACCCGATCGCGATGGCGCGCAACGAGTTCGAGCAGCTGGTGGCGACCAACATCCCCATCAAGGCCTTCCGCGCGACCCACAAGCCGCCCGATTTCGCCTGGGAGCTCTACGCGCCCGTGTACGCGCAGCATGTGCGCAAGTACCCGCCCAACAAGTTCGCGGGCAAGCTGCCCGCCGACCTGCGCGAAGCCGGCCGCTGGCTCAACGACCCGAAGAACGTCAACTGGTGACGGTGGCGTCGCCCGAGACCGACGCGCCTGCGTCGACCGCGCTCACTTCGTGGCCTTCAGCTCGCGGAAGACACGCTGCGCTTCCTGCCACTCGGCGTCGCCGTCGAAGTACTGGAAGAACGCCACCGCATGGTCATCGGGGTCGATCACCGCGAGCTCCATGAAGCGCAGCTGCGGCGTGGTGTCGGTGGCCGGGATCTCGTCGAGCGAGGGCTCGACCACGCGGAACCCCGCGTCCTTCGCGCGGCGGCGGATGCCGAGCAGATCGTCGGTCTCGAACAGCACCGTGAACGCGCGCGGACGCTGCGTGAAGGCGACCTCCATGTCCTTGACCTCCTGCAGCGTCAGGCCGCGCACCTCGTCGGAGGTGTTGAACATCGCCATGCGCTTGCGCGCACCCGCCGGGATGCCGAACATCTCGTATCCCAAAGATCTCGGGTCGCGGTTGTAGTAGGGCTCCACCGAGTAGAGTTCCAAGCCGATCACATCCGCATAGAAACGCACCGACCGCTCGAGGTCGCGCACGATGAGCAGCGGCCGTTTCACGCGCAGCATGCGGCCCTGCAGCGGCTTCTGGCTCCAGGTCCCTTCGCGGATGGGCGGCGCATCGGGGTAGAGCGCCGGGTCGTACCAGGGCTCTTTCTTCCAGTCGCGGCTCTCCTGCGCGGGCAGCGGGGCGGCGCACAGCGCACCGACGGCGAGCAGCGCAAGCGCCGCGGATCGCGTGGATCGTACGAGCACCCGCCTGATGCCGATCGCCGTCATGACCGTTCCCCCCGTGCACGGAGCATGTGGCGACCATACACCGTGTGCATCATGCCGCCGACGATGAGGTTCCAGCCGATGTGCAGCGCGACCGCAGGCCAGACGCTGCCTGTGCCGAGCGTCAGCGCGGCGGCGACGAGACCGAACACCGTGGTCCAGAACATCATCCAGCCGCCTTGCCAGGCGTGAGCGATCCCGAACAGCAGCGCCGACAGCGCCGCGGCCTGCCATGCCGCCGCTTCACCGCCGCCGAGCAGCAGCGCGAAACCGCCCGGCACCGCGAGGCGGTAGGTGATCTCCTCGGCCGAGGAGGTCAGCACCGCCATCATCCGGAACTGCGCAAGTTCGCGGGCGTCGCGCGGGGCGATCAGGCTCGCGCCGTAGCGGTAGACCGACCGCAGCCACGCTCGCTCACGGGCGCTCTGGTGCAGTCGCCGCTGCCACCGCGACAGACCGAGCATCACCGCGGCGACCACCAGGAACGCCAGCAGTCCGGCGGCGCCATCCGGCCAGGCGTAAGCCGATACCCCGAACGGCGACGGGTTCTGCTGCACGAGCCACAGCGCGAGCGCGCCCAGCACCGACCACTGCAGGACGGCGCTGCGATAGGCGCCGGCCCGCGGCATCGAGAGCGATGAGAGCCGGCCCTCGCGCAGCATCTTGCGCTGCATATGGCCGAGCGGCAGCAAAGCGAGCGTGATGAACACCAACGCGGCCCAACCGAGGAAATAGAGCGGGCTCACGGGGAATGAGGCAGTCACCATCCTTAAATACCACCAAAAACAGTCGATTAGATGAAAAATCCCCCGGCTTTATGGGACCTCCTCTTTACTACTTGACTTACAGTATTGCATGACCTACAATACCGACCGTGGACGCCCCCGGTACCGACGACACCTCCCGCAAGTTCCAGCGCGACCTGAACGCCGGGCTCGTGGCGTTGGTGCTGCTCGGCGTGCTCGCCGAAACCGACGAAGACCTCTACGGCTACGACATCGCCAAGCGCCTGCAGCGCGTCCGTGACGGTGAGGCGCTCTTCAAGGAAGGCACCATCTACCCGGTGCTGCGCTCGCTCGCCGCCTCGGGCTGGCTGTCGAGCCGCATCGTGCCGTCCTACTCCGGACCGCCGCGCCGCTACTACCGCATCACCGACGAAGGCCGCGCCGTGCTCGCACGCTGGCGCAGCGTGTGGCGCGACACCCGCGATTTCGTCGATCAGTTCACCGGCCCCGCCTCTCCAGAAATCTCAGCCACGGATCGCACGCCATGACCGCCGACACCACGCCTCGCAGCATCGACGACTACCTCGCGCAGTTGCGACGCGCCCTCGAGGGCGCCGACCGCGCGATGATCCAGGACGCTTTGAGCGATGCCGAGGAGCACCTGCGCGCCGAGTGCGCCGCGCGTCCCGGCGAGAGCGAGGAAGCGGTGCTGCGCGCGATCGCCGGCAGCTACGGCTCGCCCGAAGATGTCGCCGCCGCTTACCGCGAGACCGAGCGCACCGTCCAGGCGGCGTTCGCACCGACCCGCCCGGCGGTGGCTGGCGCGTCGGCCGCTGCAGCCGCGTCGCAGCCCGGCGCGCTGCGCCGGTTCTTCGGCATCTGGGGCGACGCGCGCAGCTGGACCTCGCTCGTCTTCATGCTGTTGTCGCTCGTCACCGGCATCTTCTACTTCACGGTGGTGGTGACGGGTGTATCGCTGTCGCTCGGCCTCGCCATCCTCATCATCGGCGTCCCGTTCTTCGTCGCCTTCATCGGCTTCACGCGTGTGCTCGCGCTCGTCGAAGGGCGGCTCATCGAGGGCCTCACCGGCGAACGCATGCCGCGTCGCGCGACACCCACGGCACCCGGCGGCTTGCTCGCGCGCATCGGCGCGATGCTGCGCGCGCCGCGCACCTGGACCACCCTCGTCTATCAGCTGCTGATGCTGCCGCTCGGCACGGTGTACTTCACCGTCGCCATCACGCTCGCGGCGCTCGGCCTCGGTCTGCTCGGCGGCAGCATCGTCGGCCTGCTGCAGGCGCTGGGGTTCGAGGTGGTGGACGGTTGGCAGACGAGCGTGGACGGCACGCCGCTGACCGGCCTCGAAGCGCTGGGCGTCGCGCTCGCCAGCCTCGTGATCGGCGCGCTGCTGCTCACCGCGATGCTGCACCTCGCGCGTCTCGTCGGCCGCATCCACGCGCGGATCGCCAAGCAGCTGCTCGTCGCGGACTGACGAGAGGCCGCGACCGCTCGGAGGTCGCGTCGCAGGGGTAGAATCGCCTCACATCCTTCCGCGGAGCACCGCCATGCGCAAACTTCCTCCTCTGTCCGCGCTCCTCGCACTGACGGTCTCGTTCACCGTCGCCCCCGCCCTCGCCGACGACGACCTGCTCGGCCCGGCCGCCACGCGCGAAGGCGATGCGGCCGTCGTCTGGAACACCAAACTCACCTGCGGCACCACGGAACAGGGCGTCACCCGCTACGGCATGTGGGAAGGCCGCATGTACAGCCGCATCCCCGGCGAGAAGGACCGCCACATCTTCGATGTCGTCGGCATCAACACCCGTCAGTGCGAGCGCCACAAGGACCCGGTGCGCGGCGAGGGCTATCGCAGCGTCTCGCGCGAGATCATGGTCTACCTCGACCCGGCGACGGGCGAGATCATCGACAAGTGGAAGAACCCCTGGACCGGCGAGACGGTGGAGGTGATCCATGTCGCCAACGACCCGGTGAACATGCGCGCGCCCTCGTTCGCACGCGACGCCGACGGCAAGCCCGCCCGCGTCACGCTGCGCCAGTACGGCGACCTGCTCGTGTCCTCGCGCGAAGTGCCGCTCTTCTACGAGAACCCGCTCGCGGGCGCCTATCAGGACTACATCGGCGGCAAGTACCACGCGATGGAGATCTTCAACACCTTCTACACCGCCGCGGACTTCACCGCCCCGAAGGGACCGCGCATCGGCCCCTCGCGCATCTCGTGGCAGCGCATCTCGGGGCTCTTGCCCTGGATGCGCATGGGCGACCGTCCAGGTGTGATGATCTTCAACGCCACGGGCTTCTCCACCTTCGACCGTGCACAGATCTCCCCGAAGCTCATGCAGATCCTGCAGACGCGCTATCCCGAGTACCTGACGCCGCCGCCGCTCGGCGATGCGCGTCCGAACGCCACCACCTGGACCATCACCAAGAAGTGGATCGACGACCAACGCGCCAAAGAGAACCCCAAGGAGCCCAAGAGATGAGCGGATTGACCGTCCACGCCGCAACCGTCGGCGTCTTCGTGCCCATGCTGCAGCAGCTCGACAAGATGCTCGAGAAGGCCGAGGCCTTCGCCGCCGCCAAGAAGATCGACGCCGGCGTCATCGAAAGCCTGCGCCTCGCGCCCGACATGTTCGCGCTGTCGCGCCAGGTGCAGCTGACCTGCGACTTCGCCAAGAACGGCGCCTATCGCCTCGCCGGCATCGACCCCCCGAAAGTCCCCGACGATGAGAAGACGCTCGCCGACCTGCGCGGCCGAGTCGCGCGTACCCTCACGCTGCTCGAAGCGGTCACGCCGGAGAAGCTCGCGGGCACGGAGCAGCGCCACATCACGGTGCCGCTGCGCACGCGCACCCTCGAGATCGACGGCCTGCCCTACATCCAGCGTTGGACGCTGCCTAACTTCTTCTTCCATCTCACCACCGTGTACGCGCTGTTGCGCCAGGCGGGTGTCGAGCTCGGCAAGCAGGACTTCCTCGGAGGCGTCTGACCATGAAGCGGCGCAAGCTCGGCAGCCAAGGCCTCGAAGTCCCGGCCCTCGGCCTCGGCACCATGGCGATGACCGGCTTCATGGGCATGCCCGGGGTCTACGGCCCGACGGACGAGGCCGAGAGCATCGCGACCATCCATCGCGCGCTCGACCTCGGCATCGATCTCTTCGACACCGCCGAGATCTACGGCCCCTACGCCAACGAGACGCTGCTCGCCAAGGCGCTCGAAGGTCGTCGTGACCGCGCGCTGATCGCCACCAAGTTCGGCTTCAAGATCTCGCCGGAGGGCGGCATCGCAGGCGTCGACGGCCGGCCCGAGAATGTGCGCCGCGCACTCGACGGCTGCCTGCAGCGCCTCGATACCGACCACATCGACCTCTGGTACCAACACCGCCGCGACCGCGAGGTGCCCATCGAGGACACCGTCGGCGCGATGGCCGAGCAGGTGAAGGCGGGCAAGGTGCGGTTCCTCGGCCTCTCCGAGATGTCGGCCGAAACGATCCGCCGCGCCCACGCCGTGCATCCCATCAGCGCGGTGCAGAGCGAGTGGTCCATCTGGGAGCGCAACCTGGAGCAGCGCGCGCCGGACGGCGGACCGAGCATCATCGAGACCTGCCGTGAGCTCGGCATCGGCATCGTGCCCTACTCGCCGCTCGGCCGCGGATTCCTGGGCGGCCAGTTGCCCGACCCCGCGACGCTGCCGGCCGACGACTACCGCCGCAACGATCCGCGTTTCCAGGGCGAAAACTACGTCCACAACAAGCGGCTGCTCGACGCCGTCAACGCCGTCGCCGAGCGCCACGAGGCCAAGCCCGCGCAGGTCGCACTCGCGTGGCTGCTCGCGCGCGGCCCGGACGTGGTGCCCATCCCGGGCACCAAGCGCCGCAGCTACCTCGAAGTGAACGCCGGCGCCGTCCACCTGACGCTGACGCCCACCGACCTCGCCGAGCTCGACGCCATCGGGCCGGCGAGCGGCCCGCGCTACACCGAGCGCGGCATGGCAAGCATCGAGCGCTGAGACAGAACGGCGACGGGCGCGACGCGCGCTAACGCGCGATCGCGCGCAGGATCTCGTCGGTGACGAGCGCCGGCTGCTCGTGCACGATCCAGTGGCTCGCCTCGGGCACGCGCACCACGCGCAGGTCCGGCACCCAGCGTTCGAGGCCGTCGAGCAGGCCCGGCAGCAACGCATGGTCCCACTCGCCCCACAGCACCGTCGTCGGCACGCGCACCGTGACGCGCTCGTCGGGGATGTCCATCTCGCCGACGCCCGGCCGCATCGGTGAGGCGCGGTAATAGTTGAGCCCGCCCTCGAGCCCCAGCGCCCAGTGCGCGCGGTACTTATCGCGCAGCGCGGGTGTGAGCCAGCCTGCGCCGCCGCCCATCTTCTCGAAGAACGGCCAGAGCCGCGCGTAGTCGTCGGCCGCGAGCAGCGCGGCGGCGTCGGGGCGGCACAGGAAGTTCATGTACGCGCTGGCGTCCTGCTGTACCGGATTCCGGCGCAGCTCTCGAAGGAAAGTGGCGGGGTGCGGCGAGTTGAGGATCATCAGCCGCTTGCAGAGGTCGGGACGCATCATCGCGAAGTTCCACGCCACCGCGCCGCCCCAGTCGTGCGCGACCAATAGATCGATGGGTGCGCCCGGCACGCTGTCCGGCGCACCGCCCGGCCCACCGGTGACGCGCTCGATGAGCGCGACGATGTCCTGCACCAGCGCACGCGCCTGATAGGCCTCCACCGCCGCGGGCGATGACGAACGCCCGAAGCCGCGCAGGTCCGGTGCGACGGCGACCGCCTTGCCGGCGAGCCGTCCCAGGATCTCGTCCCAGGCGAACGCGCCCTCCGGAAAACCGTGCAGCAGCAGCACGCGCGGGAGCGACGGCGGGGCGTAGACCGGCGCGTTGCTACGGCAGGCGAGCGTGATGCCGTGCGGCAGCACGGCGTCGAAGGTGTGGAGGATGTCGCTCACCGGACGATCAGGCCGCCGAGAGCTTCAAGGACTCGACGCCTCGAAGGTCGACATTGCGCTTGGCCTGCCATAGATCGTGTGCCTGCTGCAGGGCTAGCCAACTTTCAGCGCTGCGTCCGAGGCACTTGGCGAGGCGCAGCGCCATCTCCGGGCTGATGCCGCTGCGACCGGTGAGCACCCGGTTCAAGGTCGAGGGCGACACATCGAGCTTCGCGGCGAGCTCGCGACCGCTCAAGCCGTTGGGTTCCAGATAGACGGCGGAGATGAACTCACCGGGATGGGGCGGGTTGTGCATGGGCATCAGTGGTAGTCCTCGTAGTCGAGAAGATATACATGACCATCATGGAACCCGAAGGTCAGCCGCCAGTTGCCGTCGACCCGGACAGACCACCGACCCTGCGCTGCCCCCTTCAACGGGTGGAGCCGGAAGCCCGGCACATCCATATCCCCCACCGTCGTCGCTGTATCGAGCGCTGCAAGAAGCATCCGGAGACGGGTCGCGTGTCCCGGCTGTATGCCGGCAAGGCTTCCCGTCCCGTAGAAGCGTCGCAGGCCTTTGTGCCGGAACGATACAATCATAGCGCGTTGCGCGACACGCAACAAGTGAGGATGGCCCGTTCGCCCATCCCAGGGCCGTTCCTGCTCGCCGTAGAGCCGTGAGCCATACGGGACAAGCCTTGCATCATCCACCACGGAAAGCGACGGTCGAAATCGGCAGGATCATCCACAGATCCGCTTGGCAATTCTTTTCGCAACTTTGCCGTCCCCGTGCGTTGGCGCGTGGAATCCCGTCGGGCGTCCGTGGTCAGATGGACACATCCCGCCCCTCTTCGGAGACGAGCCCATGAAGACCCTGAAGCCGCTGTTCACCGCCGTCGTCGTGTCCACGCTCCTCGGCGCCCCCGCCTTCGCCCAGTCGCACTCCCATGCCGAAGCGGCGCCGCCGCCGGAGGCGCAGTCCCGCCCCGATCGGCCGGATCGCCCCGATCGGCCGATGCGCGGCATGGACCGCGGCGGTGCGATGGGCCCGGAGCGCATGTTCGAGGGACTGGACCTCACCGAGGCGCAGCGCACACAGCTGCGCGGCATGGCGGACGAGCACCGCACCGCCGTCGAGCCTCTGCGCGACCGCATGCGCACGGCGCAACAGACCCTGCAGAGCGTGCAGCCCGGCGACCCTGACTACGACACCAGGACCGCCGACGCACGCAAGACGCTGCAGGAAACGCGCAGCCAGATGCGCACCGAGATGGAGAAGTTCCGCAGCCGCACCGATGCCGTGCTCACGCCGGAGCAGCGCACGCAGGTCGAGGCCCGCCGCTCCGAGATGCGCGAGCGGATGGGAGAGCGTCGCGGCGAGCGCGGCGGCATGGAAAGCCGCGGTGGACGACGCGGCGAGGGTGCGGGCGGACGGCCGCGACGCGGCGGCTGAACGACGGCGCTCAGTCCAGCCGCTTCACCATGAAGACGTTGAACTCGGTGGCCTCGTAGTCGCCGAAAGCGCCGCACCACCCGAACCCGTTGTGCAGGTAGAGCGCGTGGGCGGCGTCGAACGCCGCACCGGTGCCGGTCTCGAGATAGACCGCCGGATAGCCGCGCGAGCGGGCCGTGCGCAGGATCTCGTCGAGCACCACCTGCGCCACGCCCCGCCGCAGGAAGGGAGCGCGCGTGCGCATCGACTTCACCTCGCCTGTGCCATCGGGCAGGGCCTTGATGGCACCGCAGCCACAGAGCACCTCACCCTGCCACGCCGTGTAGAAGGTGATCTCAGGCCGGCGCAGCCCCTCGACCGCGAGCGCGTTGACATGACAGGCTGGTGAGTTCGCGTGCATGCCGGAGAGATGCTCCGTCACGAGCGCCTGCACGACGGGCGAGGACAGGTCGTCGATGCGTACGGTGATGTCCATGGATATCAACGGTCCTCGCGGCTGATCAGCCCGAATATCGTCCACCCCAGCACGAGCCCGACCAGCGTGGCGACGAGGTCATCGGGATCGAAGAACAGCGCACGGCTCGACTGTTGGCCGAACTCCCACAGGATGAGACCTGCGCCGGCGGCGAGCGTGGTCCAGATGAAGCGCTTGCGGAGTGTCGTGTACGACGACACAGGTGAGGACTCGAGCCACATGCCGAGCACGACGATGCCGACGAGCATGACGCGGATCGAGGTCTTCATCGCAGGGTCTTCTTCTTCGGCTTGGGCGGCGGCAACATCTACGCCGTCACGAGCAGCGCCGCGCGACGACCTTGCCGTCGAGATAGAGCGCGTACTCGCCGAACATCTTCCTCGAGGTGCGCCCCTTGCCGAGACCGGCCTGATCGAGGATGTATCGGACGGTGCCGGGTGAAGTGCTCATGAAGCGGGTCAGGGCGATGATGCAGTGCGCTCGAAGGCCAAGGTCTCGTTGCCGCTCGCGTCATAGAGCACCAATTGCTGCCCGTCCACCTTGAGCGACCGCACATCATCGAGCAGCGCGAGATATGCGCTCTCGGCCCGCATCGCTGTCTTGTCGGTCGAAGCACGTCGCGTCGCGGTGATGCGCTCGGCGCGGAACCGATCGCGGGCCGACGAGGTGTAATCACCGCTGTAGCGGTTCACACCGGCATACCCCGAGATGCGGCCATCGGCGAACGCTGCCGTGATACCTGTACTCGCGGGATCGACGGAACTCACAGACCATCCGATCAAGCGCCAGGACGAACCGGCGAGAGGGTCCTCGAAACCGGCGCATCCCGCGAGCGTCAGCAACGCCCACAAGACGATCGCCGGGCTCCGCAGGGCTCGTGTGGGTGGATGACCCGATCGAGGGTGGGACGACGGCGTCATGGGCCAGCGCCTTCAGCGGTCCGTCGCCGCGGACGCTCGTCCTCGAACCACCAAAGGCTGACACCGTAGATCACGCCGCCGATGACCCACATGGCGATGTACAAGCCAACGCTTCGGGCGGTGACCGATGGCGAGAACAGGACCTGACCGAGAGCCATGCCGCCGAAGACCAGCGATGACCACAACGCCGCATGCTTGATGTGCACCGTGAAACCCTTCGGCGGGGCAGGAGAGACGCTGATGCCTCGTCCGTCGGGCATCGCCCGACCGATCTTGTCGGCAAGCGCATCTCCAATCTGGGACTTGTCGTCCGACATATCGGATCCTCCTGCCATCGGCTATCTCAACAGGTCCTGCACTTCGCCGATGCCGCGCTGTGCCCGCAGCGTCAGGGCCTTCGGTCTCGCCTGCCATCCGGCGGCGGCAGCTTCGGCCTGTGCGATCTGTGCGGACGACATGGTGCCGCGGATGGACTCGATGCTGGGCAAGATCCGCGGACGCATGGGCTCCGGCGTCAGACGCGCCACGATCAGCATGTTCGTCAGCGCCTTGACCGGATCCTTCGGGACACCCTGCCCTCGCTGATAGGCGCCCGCGAGGTTGTAGGCCGCCTGTGCGTAGCCTTGCTCCGCCGCCGCCGTCCACCACTTCACGGCCTGCGGCCAGTCGCCCTTCTGCGCATGGCTGTTGCCGACATCGCTCTGCGCGAGCGAGTAGCCCGCCTCGGCGGCGACCGTCTTCGCGGCGAGCGCCTTGGCCTCGTCCACCTCGACCGCGCCGGGGAACTGCCCGGCGTAGTAGCAACCGACCTTGTAGTGGCCGAGCGCATCGCCGCCAGCGGCGGCGCGCTGGAACCAACCGAACGCGGCGCGAGGATCCTTCGCGGTGCCGATGCCGTTGTTGTAGAACATTCCGACGTTGTACTGCGCCGCGGCAGAGCCGCGCTCGCCGAGCGCGGTCAGCTTGCGGAGCGTTTCGGCGTCGGAAGCGTCGGCGTACGCCGACAAAGGCATCATGCAGAGCATCAACAGCGAGAGGAACCTGATCGGATGACGCATGGAGGGCTCCGGATCGGATCGGCTTTTCAGGATATCACCGTGCAGGCGATGTCAGTCGCCGATGATTTCGTTGAGACCTTCGACCACCTGTGCCAGTTCTTCGGGCGAAGCACGCCCGAGCCGAGCGCCGATCCGCTCGACCGAAAGCGTACGGACCTGGCTGATCTTGACCCACGAGCGCTTCGGGAGGCGGCGATCGCCCAATTCCAGACTCAACGGGAACGCTGCGCGCGGTGTCTGGCTCGTCAGCGCCATGGCGATCACCGTGCCGGAGCGGTCGTTGAAGACATCGTGGCTGACCACGAGCACCGGACGCAGTCCGCTCTGCTCGTGGCCGCGGACCGGGTTGAGGTCCGCCCAACGGATCTCGCCCCTCAGTATGCGGGCCACGAGTCCAGTTCCTGCCCCAAGCCCTCTTCGGCCAACGACCGCTCCGCCTTCGGGTCGAGCTTCGCGCACTCGGCCGCGAGACGGCGGCGCTGCATCCGCGACAGCTTCTCCTCGACGGCGGCCTGGATGGCCCGGCTGCGGTTCGGGTAGACCTCCCTCGCGACGAGGTCATCGACGCTTTCGAGCGTCTCGCTGTCGAGCGTGATGGCGACCTTGACGGTGGTCATGACAGAGCTCTCATCGGAGTATTACAATTTATCATACTATGCACACATCTGTAGGCGAGTGCCACAAAGAAGGCCTGCCGTAGAACAGCGGCGATGATCGGGGCATCAAGCCGCGGATCCGGTCGAACGCACCAGAAATGCCCATATCGGAACCCGTCGCCACCCCTCACTTGCGTGGCGTGCGATAGCCCCGCGCCCGCGCCTCCTCGAAGACCGCCGCGGCTTCCTGGGCCACCACCATCGTCTTGATGTCCCCGGGCGTGAGCGTGGCGAGCCACGCGCGGTACCGCGTGTCGTGCTCGGCACGCGCCTTCTTGAAGGCCGCGATCGCGGCTTCGCCGATGTTCCGCCGCCGCACCGAACGGGCGAAGATGGCGGCGAACTCCGCCGAGGTCTCGGCGGCGATGACGCGCTCGGTGTCGTACAGCGCCTTGCCCTTGAAGTTCGCCCAATGGTTGACCGTGCCCCAGCTGTCCGGCCGCTTCAGCAAGCGGGCCACGAGGGCGCGTGTCCAACCGCGGTCGGCGAGCTGGGCGTGGTCGAGGTAGCGGATGTCGTCGGGATCCGCGGTCGATTCATCGGTCATGGGCGCTCTCCTCGATCTGGATGATCACGACAGAAACAGCGCTGGCGACCGCTGATGGTCGCATGACAGCCTTGTTTACAGCCCGAACGCCCGAAGCAGGCGGGAGCGGACCGGGCCGGCGCAGACATCCTCCAGTTGATTTATTGTATACGCGTATATACATTATTCATGTCGTTCACTTATGACCCCCGAAAAAGCCGCAGAAGCATCGTCGAGCGCGGCATCTCCTTCGATCTGGCAGAGCGGTTCGAATGGGACCGCGCGTGGGTCGTCGAAGACCTGCGGCGCGACTACGGGGAGAGACGTTTCCGGGCCTTGGGCATGATCGAAGGCCGTCTGCACGCCTTGGTGTTCACGCCGCGCGAGGCGGTGGTCCACGTGATCAGCCTCCGTAAAGCGAATCATCGGGAGATCAGGAGATATGAAGCGCAAACCCTCGAAGAGTGACCCCGCGCCCCGACGACGACGCTCGGGTCGCTCCGGTACCGGTGTCAACCCGGAGTGGACGGAGACAGACTTCGCGCAAGCTAAACCGGCCGCTGAAGTGCTTCCCGATCTCGTCGGCTCCGAACGCGCCGAGCGTCTCCTGCGGCCTAGAGGCCGCCCCAAAACGGGCAACGCGCGCACGCTCATCTCGCTGCGGTTGCCGCCGGACACGCTTGCCCGTTGGAAAGCGACGGGCCCCGGCTGGCAGACGCGGATGGCCGACCTGCTCGGGCGGGCTGTGCGCCATCGCGCGGCCTGAGCCATCGCGTGCTGCGGCGAACCGCCATCAGGCTGCGGCACGCCGGTGCTCCGCAATCGGGGTCGCTACGTCCTCCCACCACGCCCCCGGTGCGGCCGGATGTCCCCAGCGCGCGAGTTCGCCCGTCACCAACGGGGCGTATTCGCTTTCGCGCAGCTGCGCGTGCATCGCGCGTGCGGCCGCGCGCGTGGAGGTGACGGTCAACCCCGCCGGCAGCGGCACCGCACGGCCGTCGGCCCACACGCTGACGGACTCGGGCGCGATCGAGTTCGGGCGGTACTCGAGCCGCACCGTCACGCGCTGGCCGAGGCCGGCCTGCACGCACTGCAGCGCGAGCCGGCGCGCGACCATGCCGCCGGCACGATCGGGCTTGTAGCAGTCCTTGCCGCTCCACGCGCCGCCGCCGATCGGTACGCCGGGTCCGTAGGCATCCATCACGAGCTTCTTGCCGGTGGTGCCGTTGTCGCCCGTCGGGCCGCCGCAAAGGAACATGCCGGCAGCGTTGAGGGTGAGGTCGGGCAGCGGCGCATCGGCGGTCATCGCACCGACGGCATCGTCGTCGGTCAGCGCGTCGCGCAGCGCCTGCTGCGCGTGGCGGCGCATCTGCAGCCAATCGGCATCCACCGCATGGTGCAGCGACACCGATACGGACTGCGGTACGAAACGGCCGTCGGCATGCTCCTCGCCGCGCACGATCACCTTGCCGTCGGGACCGATCGGGCCCTGCGGATCGCGCTGCTGCAGCGTGTGCAACGCGCGCGCGATGCGCCGCGCGGTCCACAGCGCACCGGGCAGATGGCCGGTATCGGGCGTCGCCTGCGCATAGCCGATGCAGATGCACTGGTCGTCCGACAGATGCCGCAGTTCCTGCCAATCCTCGCCGCGCTGCTCGATACGCAGTGCGCTGGTGTCGATGTGCAGCGCCTCGGGCAGCGGATCCCAGCGGCCGCCGTAGCCCGCGGAGCGGTAGGTGTCGCGCACCCAGTCCGCGATGCGCGCGCCGATGTCGGGCAGGCGCACGGTGTCGAATCCGATCAGCCCGGTCACGAACACGCGGTCGAAGGCGCAGGCCACCTCGATGCCGACCTGGCCGTAGGGGTCGAGGCGCGCCACCTCACCGACGATACGATCGGCGATCGCATCGCAGAGTTTGTCGGGATGGCCGGGCAGCACCCACTCGGCGACAGTCGTATCAACAGCGGCGCGTGGGCTGCGGATGTCGCTCATGTCGTTCGTCGTGCTCATCGTTTCTCTTCCTCTTATCTTTTCCGGTCCAAAGGCGGGATGCGCATCACGGGCCAAGCGGGCACTGCGCAGAAACGCCCGTCGCAGCCGTCGAGCAGCCCCACGCGCACCACCGGGCGCGCGTCGCGCAGTCGACGCAGCTGCCCCTCGGTGAGGCGTTGCACTTCGCCGTCGGTGACGATCACCGCGCGGCGGATGCGCTGCTGCAGCAAGTGCTCGGCGACGCAGGCGATGTCGGTGCCACCGTCGGAGCGCACACGGCCGGCGGCGAGATCGCGGCGGGTGAGCGGATGCACCACGGTCGAGAACCCGTACAGGGGCCAGCGCACGAGCTGCGCGGACTCGTTGACGGCCTGCAGCAGCACCTGCAACCACGCCGCCATCGATCCCGAGACATCGAAGTACACGGCCACCTGCCCCGCCTGCTGCAGCGCGTGGTGCTGCGCCTCGATGTTCCAGAGCAGGGGCGTCGCACCCATCAGCCGCTGCAGTTGCGCGCGCCGATCGCCGCCCTGCGGCAACGGCGTCAGCGACGGCACCGTGACCGTCTCGGGCAGCCACGGTCCGTTGTCGGCGCCGTTCGCCGTGCGTGCGAGCAGCGCGCGGATCGCCTGCCGCGCCGCAGCATGCTTGCGGAGCGGGTTCTGCACCCACTCGAGCGGGCCGCCGTCATCGGTGCCGCCGCGCCGCTCCACCATCGGCCAGCGCGCGACGATGCGCTGGACCTCGCGATGCAGGTCCGGGTCGGCGTGCAGCGGATCGCCCGTCGTCGACCCGGCCCGGTGATCGCCGAGCAGCCGGTGCCCGTCCACAGCCAGATCGATGGCGATGCCGTCGAGCGGCGCGAAGAGCTCGGTCGTGGTCGCGCCCTGGTCGTCGTAGAGCCGACGGTGCACATCGCCCAAGCGCCCCGCGGCGTAGCGGGGCTTGTCGGGCCAGCCGGGCGGCGGAGCGATCAGGCTCCACGCCCCCTCTGCGGCGGCCGAGGCCGAGAAGAACGAGGTGAACTACACCGACGGATGCAGCAGACAGAGCTGCGCGTTGATGATGCAGTCGAAGGCCCAGTTCGCGGCCGGTGTCGAGCGCGCGTACATCCGCGTGTGGCCGAGCAGTACATGGTAGAGCTCGTGCATCACGAGCATCGCGAGGTGCGCGTCCGTGCGGCAGCGCGCCGCCACGAAGTCCGGGTTGACGAGCATCACCGACCGCGCGCCGAGCGTGACCGCCGCGGTCGGGACCTCACGCGAGATCTCGATAGCGAGCAGCTGCAGCAGTTTGCCGAAGGCGGGATGACGCAGCGGCACGCTCTGACGGATGCGGTCGCCGAGCAGGCGCTCGCCGAGATCGACGGGTTCAGCGGCCATACGGTGTCCTCGGGGTCCAGAGTTCCCAGATGCCCGACGGCGACTCGCCCCGCCACAGGTCGAGCAACCGCGTGAGCGTCGGCGCGGGTGGGCGTCGTTCGTATCGCAGCGCGGTAGCCGGGTCCATGCCGAGGGGCGCACCGAAGCCCACCGCCGGCACCCACGCCGGCCAAGGCACGGCCTGCAGGCGCTCGGCCAATTCGCTGACGAGTGCGCCCTCGGGCAGGTCGGCCAAGCGGATGAGTTCGGTGCGCGGAGAGCGACGCTTGCGTGCCGAGGTAGCGGTCACGGCCTCGACCCGCGCCACCGCGACCAAGGCCCGCGCGAGACCGAGCGGTGCCACGAGCCGCCCGTACTCATAGCCCATACCGAGGCGCGCGCAGAGCGCTGCAGGGAGATCCACCTGCGCGAAGCACAGCGCGTGCGAAAGCATCGCACCGCCGCCCGGTCCGACGGCGATCGTGCCGTCAGCGGCGCCCGTTGTCCGGGACGCGCCCGCGCCGGGCATCTGCGATGCAGTACCCGCTGCGGCCTGCGGCGCAGCGCCCTCCCCCCCATCGCGCTGCCCCAACCTCGGCATCACCACGGTGGAGCGCGGCGGAGCGCACATGTTCCCCCAGACGGCGACCACGTCTGAAGTGAGCAGCGCGGGGTTCAGCAACGCGGGGATAGCATCGCAGAGGCGCTCGGGTCAGGCGGCATGGGCGTCCGGCGCATCGAGATGAGAAAGCCCGTGCAGCCCGAGGGCCGACAGAAGGTCCGTACGCGTCGCCATGTCGCCGCTCCCCACCGTCCACGCGCGCAGCGCAGGCGGCGCCGGACGGAGGGGGGCGCTGCCGACGCTTTAGCAGTATTTGTGGATCGCCCTGCAAGTTGTCGCTTAAGGAGGCGATGAAAACAAAACGGCCCTCGAGAGCGAGGGCCGTGTGCCTGCTGGTGTTGCGCCTGCTCCCGTGGAGCGGCGCCTCATCCCGGTTGACCCGGTTGCCACCTTGCCGCAGGACGGCAGGTTGGCGACAGGCAGGCAGCCTGTGCTCTGGATGACTCGTCAAAGCATACGGAACGGTTTTCCTGAGGGCAAGTCATCGACCACCACCGACCCCGTGATCGGCGTTCGTCGACTACGCCCTGCAGCGACCCGCAACGGCGCGATGCGGGGACGGTGCGGATGCTGTAGAGGAGGATCCTCGCCCGCGTGGCGGACCCGCGGTCAGCGGCCCCCGTTGCAGCGACTATCGGCGCAGATCAGGCCCTGGTTGCCCAAGTCCTCGCGGAACGCCCGCTGGGCCTGCTCCGCCGCCTCAAGTTCGATCCGGGTGAAGCACTCGCTGCGCTTGATGCGAGTGCCAGCCGGGACCACTTGCCGGCAGTAGACCTCTTTGCCCTTGCGGAGACGCTTCTGGTAGCCCTCCGGGGGGACATATTCTTTGTTGTCGCGCGTCTGCGGCGCCTGGCTCACGACCGACACGGCCGACGGAGCGGCATCGGCCTTGGCCTGCCGCTCCTGCGCGCTCACCCATGGCACCGCTACGCACAACAGCGACACCGCCAACACCCGGATAGCTCGCTCGTTCATGGTCGTCCGACCTCCTCTGCTGTTCATCCCGCAGGCTCTCATGATAACCCTTCGCTCGATGACTGCACCGCCAGGTACTCGCTGACGGCGCGGCGCTCGGCTGCGTCCAGTTCCGGTCGCCAGACATCGAACAGCAGCACGACGCGGGTCTCGGTGCCGCGGTTCCATGCCTCGTGCTCGATGGAGTCATCGAAGATCAGGGTCTTGCCGTATCGCCATTCCCGCGTCTCCGATCCGACCCGCAAGCTGCAACCCGGCGGCGCCACGATGGGCAGGTGGCCGATGAGTCGGGTGTTCGTCATCCCGTGATGGGGCGGGATGTGCGCGCCCGGCTCGAGCACGGAGAACAGCACGGACGGCATGGCGCCGCTCGCCCCGGTGAGCGGCACGCGCGACAGCGCTGCCAAGGTCTGCGGGCACATCGCGGCGTTCTCCTCGATCAGCTCTCCCGACTTATAGATGAAGAATGCAGTCCATCGGGAGCTCCCGGCGATATCGACTTCGGCCACCTGTGGGCCATGGTCCTTCTCTACATAAGGCTTCAAGCGGCTGCGATCCGCCAAAACGGCGAGCGCTTCGTCTCGGATGGCATCGGCCGCTGACTCGAGGTCGGCGACCCAAGGGAAGGAGGCCGGATCGAAGAACTCGATCGCGGCCAATCCCGGGTAGTAGTACTGGAGCGGGCGTTGGGCATAGACCCGTCGCTCACCGCGAAGGATCGATAGGGACTGCAGAAATCGGGGCGGCGCCTCCGGAAGGATGCCCGCTGAAGTGAGCCGGGCTTCCACTGCGCGGGCCATGGCAGCAGCGTGGTCGCGCACGATGACCGCAGCGCGGTCAAGGTCGCGGACCAGCACGGGCGCTGCCTCGGCGAGGCGGGGGAGCTTCAAGGCGGTCGCGTAAAGGGCTACCGCTTCAGCGTGTCGTCCCCGGACGCGCTGGCCATCGGCCTTGATCAGCAGAGCCGCCGCGTTGGCGGGTTGAGCCGCCAACACCGCGTCGGCTGCCGCCACCGCAGCCTCCCAGTCCTGGAGGTCGCGGGCCGTGTAGGCCAGACCAAGGTCGATATAGGCATGGCGCCAACCGGCGGACTGGAGCGCCTCGAGTCGCGCCCGCGCCTCCCGCGCACCACCGGACGACCAGAGTCGGAAGGCGTCATCGATCTGGTTCCAGACGGATTGTGTCGGCGTCATGTTGTTTTTTTGCCAAAAATCTTTCGGGAAGATGAACAGTAAGTATACTGGCAGTGGCAGTTATGTTTCGCGAGTCGCCCTGGCCGGCGGATTGGTTGCCAAGCAACGAGTCCACTTGGCGTCAGAGCATCTCTCATTCCCCACCGTTAGGAGTCGAATTGAATGGCTAATCGAAAAATCGCCGACGCTACTCGGGCGATCTTGGCCGCCGCAGGCGCCGCCAGTATCGCACTGTCGGGCGCTCCCGGCATGGCTCAGGACCTCGAAGAGATCGTCGTCACGGGTACGCGCATCGCCAACCCCAACCTCACCTCGGCCAGCCAGGTGCTGGCGGTGGACTCCGCAGAGATCGCACTCAAGCAGATCGCTTCGGCCGAAGCGCTGCTCCGTGACCTCCCGGGCGTCGTCCCGTCGATCGGTCCGGGCGTCAACAACGGCAACAACGGCGCGCAGACCGTGAACCTGCGCGGACTCGGTTCGGGCCGCAACGTCGTGTTGCTCGACTCGCGCCGCATCGTGCCGTTCGGCCTCGGCGGCGTCGCCGACACCTCGAACATCCCCATCGGTCTGATCGAGCGCGTGGATATCGTGACCGGCGGCGCCTCGTCGGTGTACGGCGCCGACGCGATCGCGGGTGTCACGAACTTCATCACCAAGCGCGATTTTGAAGGCGTGCAGATCGACGCCGGCTACCGTCAGACCGAAGAGAACGACGGCGAGGTCTTCCGCGCCAACCTGCTGATCGGCGGCAACTTCGCCGACGGACGCGGCAATGCGGTGGTGGGCCTCGGTTACCAGGACAGCAAGCCTGTCCTGCAGGGCAACCGTCCCTTCGGTCTCTTCGCGCGTTCGTCGGTCACCGGCGGCGCCGGCGGCTCGAGCGCTGCAGCGCCGGTCGTGGTGGCGGGCGGCACGCTCGGCACCCTCCAGCTCAACGCGGGCGGCACCGCGCTGGTGCCGTTCTACGCGCCGTACAACTTCAACCCGCTGAACATCTACCAGACGCCGGTCGAGAAGTTCAACATCTACGGTCAGGCGAACTTCGAGATCAACGACAGCATCGAGGCTTACGGCCAGGCTTGGTCGACCAAGTCCCGGATCGTGTCGCAGATCGCGGAGTCGGCGTCCTTCTTCAACACCTACCGCTTGCCCATCAGCAACCCCTTCCTGCCGGTCGGTGTCCGTAACCAGATCTGCGCAGGCTACGGCATCTCGCAGGCGGCGTGCGACGCGGCAGCGGCCACGACCAACGCGAGCTCGGCCAACTACCGTGAAGTCAGCATCGGCCTGCGCCGTCGCTTCGTGGAGTGGGGTCCGCGCACCTCGACCTTCGAGAACGAGGCCTTCCAGATCGTCGGCGGCCTCCGCGGCGAGCTGCCGGCGGACTGGAGCTGGGACCTGAGCGCCCAGTACGGCGAGTCGGGTCAGGTCTCCACCATCGGCAAGTACGGTCTGTTCTCGCGCTTGCAGCAGGCGCTGCGCGCGACCAACACGACCACCTGCTCGGTCACCACGGGCGGCTGCGTGCCGATCAACCTGTTCGGCGCCCCGGGCAGCATGACCCAGGCGATGTTCAACTTCATCGACGCGACCTCCAGCACCCGTACGGACACCTCGCTGTCGGCGATCAACCTCACCTTCACGGGTGACTTCGGCGACCTGAAGCTGCCGACCACGGACGAGCGCATCAGCAGCGCGATCGGCGCGGAGTACCGCGAGTACAACGCGAGCTCTGCGGGCGACTTCCTGGGTTCGCAGCCGGGTGAGCTGCTGGGAGCGGGTGGTGCCGATCCGGCCGTCCGCGGCAAGTACGACGTGAGCGAACTCTTCGCCGAGTACCTCGTGCCGTTGGTCACCGATGCGCCGTTCGTGAAGTCTCTCACCCTGGAAGCGGGTCTCCGCTACTCCGACTACTCGACGGTGGGCGAGAGCACCACCTGGAAAGTCGGCGGTACGTGGGAGGTCAACGACAGCTTCCGGTTCCGCAGCGTGTTCCAGAGCGCGGTCCGCGCCCCGAACATCAGCGAGTTGTTCTTCCCGGTGCAGACCGGGCTGGCCAACCGCTCGTCGGATCCTTGCCAGGGCGCGGCGCCGACGACCAACGCGGCGCTGCGGGCGATCTGTATCGCCCAAGGCGCTCCGGCGGGCTCGATCGGCTTCATCACCGCTCCGGCGGCGGGCCAGATCAACACCACCAGCGGCGGTAACCGCGACCTCGCCACCGAGGAAGCAGAGACCCTCACCGTCGGCTTCGTGTGGTCGCCGATCGACGATCTTACGCTGTCGGTCGACTACTTCAAGATCGACCTGACGGGCGCCATCTCGGCCCCGGCCATCGATGACGTGGTCAACGGCTGCTTCGGCTCGTCGTTCAACCCGAGCCTCGAGTTCAACGCGGCTTGCTCGAACATCCGTCGCAATACGGTGGATGGCTCGCTCAACGGCTCGCCGGCCGACGTCCTCGGCGTCGTGGTCGCCTCGACCAACCAGGGCGTGATCGAGACATCGGGCATCGACTTCGGTGCGGCCTACGGCTGGGACTTCGGTGACATGGGTCGCCTGAGCTGGAACCTGAACGCGACCTACACGTTCGAGAACAAGTTCCAGGCCACGCCTGTGTCGGTCAACCGCGATTGCCTCGGCTTCTACTCGATCAACTGCGGTAACCTGCAGCCCGAGCTGATCGCCAACCAGCGTGTCACTTGGACGTACAACGCGTTCGATGTCTCGCTGCGTCATCGCTATCTGGCCAGCACCTCGATCGAGCCGGCGCTGCGGGGTTCCTACCTCGCCGCGTACCAGGATATCGACGCGTTCAACTACTTCGACCTGACCGGCCGCTGGCAGGCGACGGAGCAGCTCAGCGTGATCCTGACCATCGACAACGTGACCGACAAGTCGCCGCCGGAAGTGGGCAACGACATCGGTCCGTCGGCGTGGAACAGCGGCAACACCTACCCGACGGTGTACGACGCCCTGGGTCGTACCTACTCGCTGGGTGTGACGCTCAAGTTCTGATCCGACCGGCATGAGGTGGGGGGCGTTCACGACGCCCCCCACCGCCTTCAAGGCAGAACGAAGCGGGCCCCTCGGGGCCCGCTTTTTTTGTCCGCGCTCTGGGCGAGAGGGACGCGCCCAGTCGGGTGACGAGGCGCGGCCTGCCGTGAGGCGCTGCGGCAGCCGGTGGTGCGCACGCTCGCTGCGGCACTGGTCGCGGGCGCGCTGCCGAGCCTCGCGCGGATCGCGGTGTCGGCCGTGCTGACGGCGATCCTGTCGCTTGCGGTGCTGGTCTGGATCGGCACGCCGGCGCCGGAACGTCTGGCGACCCTGATGGGCAGCGACCCGCTCGGCTGCATCCGCAATGTGGCGCTGTCGGCGCTGCCCGTAGCGGTCGGCAGCGTCGTCCGTTCCTTTGACCTGCACGGCGACCGGTATCCCCTTCACGGCGGTCTGTTACACGGCGGGCATGGTCGTCGTGGCGGGCCTCGGCGCCCCGCTCGGACCACGGCTGCTGCGCTGGTGAGCGTAGCTGCGCTGACCATCGGAGGGCCTTCTCCCGACGTGCTGTAACGCTTCGCGGACCGCGGACGAATGGAGGAGGTGTATGTCCCTCCCCTTACGGAGTCCCTCCCATGCGTTCCATCCCCGCCCGTCTGTCCACCCTCGCCCGCACCGCGCTGCTCGCCGGTCTCCTCGGGGCGAGTTCATCCGCGCGGGCTCTCGAGGTCAAGCCCTTCAGCACCGCAGCATTGGCAAGCGCCCAGAAGGCCGGCCGGCCGGTCGCGGTGCACTTCCATGCCGAGTGGTGCCCAAACTGCCGCAAACAATCGACCCTCGTGGTCTTCAAGGGCGCCACGGAGCGAGCACGCGTGGCCGGTGAGACCGACAGCGCGAAGCTCGCGGTAGCGTTGCGCAGCGCGCTCTGACGGTCCGATCCCACCATGCCCGTCAGCCTGACCCATGCCGGTCTGAGCCTCGCCGCCGGTGGCGCTGGGGCTGGGCATGGCGGGGTCGTTCGCCCTGATCGGCGTCGTGATCGGCGCCGTGGGTCCCGCACTGGGCATCGACACCGACCATGTGCCGGTGTTCGGAGCGTGGCTGCTGATCGCGATGGCGATCGCCTATGCATCCCGTGCCGGATTCCTGCGCGCGCGGGACAGGGTGATGACGCGAATCGGGACGATCAAGCGCGGCTTCGCAGCGCTGCTCGGTCTGATGGGCGTCGCGATCCTCGCGGGCTGGGATCAGGCGCGCGAAGCGCGCATCGTCGCCTGGCTGCCGACTTCATGGGTCGACCTGGCCGTGATGCTCTGACGGCGGGAGCGGTGACCGCGCACGCCCACGGCGCTGCGCCTACCGTCGACTGCCGTCGCCGGGAGATCCGGCTCCGGCGGCGGCGGACGTGCGTGCAGCGATGAACGAGCGGACCATCATCGCCAGCAAGGCCGCGCTGAGCGCCAGCATGCCGACATTGACGCCGAGCGCGAGCGGGCTCATCTGCGCGGCACGGATCGCCAACGCGGCGGCCGGTGCCGATGCCCCGAGCAGCGCGACGACCGCGGCGACATGCATCAGATGACGGCGCGCGCCGGCGAATGCCAGTGCGAGCCCGGCCAACACCGCCAATGCGCCGCCGAAGAACGCAGGCAGCAGTGCCGTCCGGCTGCCGGAGATCGCGAACGCACCCGCTCCGAGCGCGATGAGCAGGGCAGCGAATACAAGGGTCGGCTTCGGCATCAGTCTCTCCCAGGTGCTGTGATCTTGGGTGCGGCGACGAACGGCTTGATGCCGAGACGCGGATACACTTCGGTCGGCAGATAGAACACGCCGTCCTTGGCGACCAGCGATATCGTCTTGATCGCCTTGATATCGCGGGTCGGGTCACCGGGGATGAGGAAGAAGTCGGCCCGTTTGCCGCGCGCGATCGACCCGGTCGTCTGGTCGATGTCGAGGTAGCGCGCCATCTCGAGCGTCGCGCGTGCCAATGCCTCAGCAGGCGTGAACCCGGCCTTGACGAGCAATTCGAGTTCGCGGTGGTAGGTCAGGGATCCGCCGGTGTCGGTCCCGGTCACGATGAATATGCCCTTGGCATGCGCACGACGCAGCAGATCCATCAATTGGCCGAACGCCGCTTTGGCGCTGGCATCGCCACCGAAAGTGTCGGGGTTCGACCACGCCTGCTTGAGGTCGCGCTGCACGCCGATCGGCATGTTCGCGAAGTAATCGGTCGCGCCGGGAGCGACGCTGCCGTCGCGGTTGAGCAGCAGGTTCTCGTGGATGCCGATCGTCGGATCCAGGGCGATGCCCTTGTCCTTCATCGCATCCAGCGTCGACTGGACCGCGGCGGAGTCGAGGTCCAGCCCCGACAAACGGCCGAGCGCCGTCAACCGGAACAGTGTCCGGGTGTCTTCCCCGGGCTTGATGATCCATCCGAGCGCCAACTGGTTGATGTGCGTGATCTCGTCGTAGCCCGCCGCGATCATCGCGTCGGCGCTGGTGAAGGCGGGGACATGCCCCATGACCCGCAATCCCAGGCTGCGCGCCTCCGCGACCAATGCCGGCACCCACTGCGGGTTGACGCTGTTGTAGATCTTGATCGCCGTGAAGCCGCGCGCCGCGTACCAGCGGACGGCCTCGACCGCCCGCGCTTCGCTGTCGACGACGAAACCGTTGTTGGCGCTGAAAGGCGACTTGCCTTCGACGAAGCCGCTGCGCACGATCCTCGGTCCCGCCAC
>CANHFH010000008.1 GCA_947459825.1 Pseudomonadota bacterium
CCGATGCGCACCACGGCGCCGTCGCTGTAGGTGAACTTGAGCGAGTGGCCGCGACCGAGCGCGGTCGACACCGTGGCCCCGAGCCGGAAGTTGTCCTGCCGGTTGTCGTCCTCGGCGCCGTTCACCGCGGTCTTGCCGCCCGCGTACCAGGTGCCGCCGAGCGCGGCCCAGGTGCCGGGCTTCAGCGTGTAGCTGACGCCTGCATGCATGTTCCAGATGGGGTCCTGGCTGCGGCGGTTGCCGCCCTGGAACTCGTCGTTGTCGCCGAACACCCAGACGCCGCCGTGCAGGTCGAACTGCCAAGGCCCGCGCGGCCAGGCCAGCCCGACCTCGGGCTTGGCGGCCCAGCGGTTGCTGCCGATGTTGACGAGCCGCGCGGGGACATACTGCCCGGTCGGCGCGACCACCACCATGCTCACGCCGACGCTCGGTCCACGCTTGCGTGCCGCGAACTCGCGCGGCGCGAGCGCCTCGCCGCCGACCAGCATCGTCGCGACACGCAGCCGCAGGTCGCCCATGCCGGAACGCGCCACCGAACGACGGTCCTCACCGACGCTGCCGGAGGCCTCGCCCCACTGGTAGGGCGCCGCGACGCTGATGCTCGTCTGCCGACCTCCGAGCGCGAACACGCGACCGAAGGCCGCGGAGACGGTGTCGACCTCGGCCTCCACATCCGTGAACGGCGCGGAGGAGTCGAACACCACATCGCCGCTGGTGTTGCCGTAACCGAGCACGGCGAAATTGGTGCCGACCGGGCTCGCCGAATACGCGCGCGGCTCGATCTCCTGCGCGGCGGCAGGCGACAGGACGACGGCTGTCAGCAGCAGCGCAGCGGCGTGATGGATGGCGGCGCGGCGGCGCCTCAACCCTGCACCTGGATCATCTTGGTGGCGGGCGTCGGTGCGGGCCATCCGGCCTGCTGCGCGACCCGCACCATCGCCTCGTTGGTTTCGAAGTACACCTGCCAGTAGTGGTCGGTGTGGCAGTACGGGCGCACCGCGATGACATGGCCGACGAGGTTGGTCTCGAGCAGGTTCACCTCGGGCGCCGGGTCGGCGGCGACGTTCGGGATCGCCGCGATCGCCTTGCGCAGCCGCGCCATCGCATCGAGCGGATCGACGGATCCCGCGATCTGCATGGTGCGCTCGACGCGGCGCGTCGGACGCGAGGAGTAGTTCATCACCGTGTCGGCGAAGATCTTGCCGTTGCCGACCAGGGTCATCACGTTGTCGGGCGTGATGAGGGTGGTGCCGAAGAGACCGAGCTCGTGCACCGTGCCGGTGATGCCGCCCACCTGCACGAAGTCGCCCACCTTGAAGGGGCGCAGCACCAGCATGAACGCGCCGGCGGCGAAGTTGCCGAGCATGCCGCTCCAGGCCGCACCGATGGCGAGTCCGGCGCCCGCCAGCATCGCGGCGAACGAGGTGGTCTGGATGCCGAAGTAGCCGAGTATGCCGAGGACCAGCGCGATGTTGAGCGCGATGGCGACGATCGAGCCGAGATATTTGGTGAGGGTCGGATCGATGTCGTTGCGGTTCATCGCCGCCTGCATGAGGCCGACGACCTTGCCGATCAGCCAGCGGCCGATGATCCAGAACGCGAGCGCGGCCAGGATCTTGATGGCGAGCTCGCTCGCGGTCGTGCGCAGGAAGGTCTCGATCGATTCGCGGTCCATGGGAGCCTCCGGGGTAGAGCCGCCCATTGGACGACGGGCGCGGCAGGGCGCGCCATCCGCTCGGCGCAAAACCGTCGGCGGGGCGGTTCTCCCCGGCTACCCGAGGGCGTCCAGACCGAGGTCGAGCCGACGCGATGAATGGGTGATGGCACCGACCGAGATGTAGCCGACGCCCGTCTCGGCGATCGCGCGCACGCTGTCGAGCCGGACATTGCCGGACGCCTCGAGCACGACCGCACCGCCGGCCATCGCGACCGCGGCCCTCAGGTCCTCGAGCGACATGTTGTCGAGCAGCACGCAGCCGGGGCGCAGCGGCAGCACCTCACGGAGCTGCTCGAGGGTGTCCACCTCGATCTCGATCACCCGCATGTGCCCGGCGACGGCTTGCGCCCGGGCGAGAGCGGCCGACGCACCGCCCGCGGCGGCGATGTGGTTGTCCTTGATGAGCACGGCATCGGCGAGCGAGTGGCGATGGTTCGACCCTCCGCCGAGGCGCACCGCACGCTTCTCCAACGCCCGCAGGCCCGGCGTCGTCTTGCGGGTGCAGGTCACGCGTGCACCTGTCCCGGCCACCGCATCGACGAAGCGGCGGGTGGCGGTCGCGATCCCGGAGAGATGCCCAAGGAAATTGAGCATCGTGCGCTCGGCCATCAGCACGGAACGCGCAGCGCCGGACAGTTCGGCCAGCGTCTCACCGGCCGCCACGGCGGAACCGTCGCCGCGCAGCACCTGCAGCGTGACCGCAGGGTCGACCAAGCGCAGCGCGAGCGCGGCGGCGTCGAACCCGGCCACGACACCGGCCTCGCGGGCCCGCAGCGCGGCACGCAGCGTCAGCTGCGGCGGCAATGCGGTGTCGCTCGTGATGTCGCCTGAGGGCGAGAGGTCCTCGAGCAGCGCTAGGCGCACGATGGGGTCGAGGATGACTTCGGGCAGCGGCGGATGTCCTTCCATGGAGTGCTCCTTCGGTGTGCTCTTCAGCGTACGCGGCCGATCGCCGGTCAGGCCGCCGACCGCTCGATCTGCCGGAGGCCATCGCCCGAGTCCCGCACGAACAGACTCCGGCGCGCGACCGGATCGCTGCCGGGATGGTCGCTGCGCTGGTGGCTGCCGCGGCTCTCGCGCCGCGCCGACGCAGCGGCGACGACCAGGCGCGCGGCGACCAGCGCCGTGGGCCAGCCGGCCGCCCGGCCGGCCTCCTCGATCCAGTCCAAGGTCCGCTGCAACCCCGCACCATCGCGTACCACGCCGCATTCCGCGCTCATGCGGGTGCGCAGCGCATCCAGCGTGGCCACCTCCAACCGCGGCGGCAGCGGCGCGCTGCCGTGACGGCGCGGTGGCGATGGGCCGTCGCGCAGACGGTCGGCGATGCGCGCGGCGAACACCACGGACTCGAGCAGGGAGTTCGAGGCGAGACGGTTCGCGCCGTGGGCACCGGTCGAGGCGCACTCGCCCACCGCCGACAGACCGGGCAGCGAAGTCGCGCCGTCACGGTCGGTGGCGATGCCGCCCATGTGGTAATGGGCCGCCGGTGCGACCGGGATCGGCTGCACGCGCGGGTCGATGCCCATCGACATGCAGGCGCTGAACACGGTCGGGAAGCGCTGCGGGAACTCGGCACCGACCGCAGCGCGGCAATCGAGCCGCACGCGGCGCCCTGCGGCGTTCTCCGCGTGGATGGCGCGCGCCACGACATCGCGCGGCGCGAGATCGGCATCCGCGTGGTGACGGACCATCAACGGCTCGCCGTCGGCATCGATGAGCCGCGCGCCGGCGCCGCGCAGGGCCTCGGTGGCGAGCGGGGCCGGATCGGCACCGATGTCGATGGCTGTGGGATGGAACTGCACGAACTCCGGATCGGCGATCGCCGCGCCTGCGGAGAACGCCATCGCCAAAGCAGCGCCGCGCGTCTCGCGCGGATTGGTGGTGACGCGGTACAGGCCGCCGATGCCGCCTGCCGCCAGCACCGTATGGCGCGCCGCGATGACGCCATCGCCCGCCGGACCGCGCGTCAGCGCACCGGTCACGACACCCGAGGCCTCGGCGAGCGCCACCGCGCGGACGCCCTCCAACACCGTCACCGAGGGGGCATCGCGCACCGCGACGGCGAGGGCACGCATGATGGCCCGACCGGAGAGATCGCCGGCGACATGTGCCACCCGCGGCCGCGAATGCGCCGCCTCCAACGAGACCTCCAGACGACCATCCGCATCGCGGTCGAACGGGACGCCGAGGGCGCAGAGATCGTCGATGCGCGCGGCAGCGGAGTCGGCGATGAGCCGTGCGACCGCAGGGTCGACCAACCCGGCGCCCACCGCCACCGTGTCCGCCGCGTGCAACGCCGCGCTGTCGTCGGCGCGCAGCGCCGCCGCGATACCGCCCTGGGCCCAAGCGCTCGCCGCGGCCTGACCGAGCGGCGCCGGCGAGAGCACGACGCAGCGGCGGGGCGCCAACCGGAGCGCGAGGAAGAGCCCCGCGAGACCTGCGCCGACGATCAGGACATCGGCATCTTCCGCGGCGCTCACGCCCGCGACATCACGGCCACTTCGACCGGGGCCACGCCGGTCGCGAACCCCGACGGCCGGTCCGCGCGCGGCAGCGCGAGCATGCGCTCGATGGCGGTGCGCGCCCGGGCCGCGACATCCGCGGGGACGCGCACCTCGTGGCGCATCTCGCGCAGCGAGTCGTAGATGTTCTCGAGGGTGATGCGCTTCATGTGCGGACAAAGATTGCAGGGCCGCACGAAGTCGGTGGCGGGGCTCGCCAGCGCCACGTTGTCGGACATCGAGCACTCGGTCAGCAGCACGACCTTGGCCGGGGCGTGGGTGCCGACCCAATCCGCCAATGCGGAGGTCGAACCGGCGAAATCCGCCGCGGCGAGGACCTCCGGCGGGCACTCCGGATGGGCGAGCACCACCGCGCCCGGGAACGATCGGCGCAGGTCCGCGATGTCGGCGGCGGTGAAGCGCTCGTGGACTTCGCAGCGCCCCTGCCATGTCACGATGCGCAGACGGGTCTGCCCGGCGATGTTGCGCGCGAGGTACTCGTCCGGGATCACGATGACGGTGTCGCTGCCCCATTCGGCGGCGGCCCACTCCGCGACCTGCACCGCGTTCGAGGAGGTGCAGCACACATCGCTCTCCGCCTTGACCTCGGCCGACGAGTTCACATAGGTGACCACCGGGACCCCGGGATGGGCGGCCCGCATCAGGCGCACATCACGACCGGTGATGGAGGCGGCGAGCGAGCAGCCGGCGCGCTGGTCGGGGATCAGCACCGTCTTGTCCGGGCAGAGTATCTTCGAGGTCTCTGCCATGAAGTGCACGCCCGCCTGGACGATCACCCGGGCCTCGGTGCGCGCCGCCTCGCGTGCGAGCTGCAGGGAGTCGCCGCGGATATCACCCACGCAGGCGAAGATGTCGGGTGTCATGTAGTTGTGGGCGAGCACCACCGCGCCGCGCTCGGCCTTCAGGCGTTCGATCGCGTGGATGAAGGGCGCGAGCAACGGCCACTCCCAGGACGGC
Source organism: Pseudomonadota bacterium (assembly GCA_947459825.1). Classification (GTDB taxonomy): domain Bacteria; phylum Pseudomonadota; class Gammaproteobacteria; order Steroidobacterales; family Steroidobacteraceae; genus UBA964. The sequence continues at coordinate 5,197 of CANHFH010000008.1, forward strand.
ACCACCTCGCGCACCCGGTCGTAGAGGTGCGCGGTGGCGGCCTCGACCTCCGGCGTGAACGGCAGCCCGCGGGCGGCGGGCGAGGCGGCATCGGCCCCATGCCCGGGGATCTCGCACTTCTCGGCGTCGCCGGTCAGGGCATCGATGATCTTGCTCATGATGGGGCGATGGTAGCGGAACCGGAAGCCCGGGAGCGCCGACTGTCACACGGCGCGCCGCCGTCCGATGTCAGGACATCAGGTGGCGGATACGCCCGTGCAGGGGGCTGCTGCGCGGGAAGTGCGCGAGCAGGTACTCCATCTGGTCGGCGAGCACACGCCGTCCCTTCAGGAAGATGTATTCGGCGTAGGTGGGCGTGAACGGCACGGCGAGCAACTGCATCTTGGCCTGTTCCGGGGTGCGCCAGGCCTTGAAGTTGTTGCAGCGGCGGCAGGCGGTGACGACATTGGTCCAGACATCGCGGCCGCCCTGGCTGAACGGCCGCACATGGTCGCGCGACAGATCGCGGTGCGCGAAGCGGTCACCGCAGTACAGGCAAAGATGGGCGTCGCGGCGGAACAGCGTCTCGTTGTTGAGCGGCGGCACATAGTCGGCGCGCAGGTGGCCGGGGTTGCCGCTCTGGCCGACCGTCGCGATGATCGAGTTGACCTCGAGCACGGTGCGCCGGCCGGTGAGGGCGTTGGTGCCGCCGTAGAGCCGGAAGATGGGGGTGCCGCAGGCGTAGGCGACCTGGTCCTGGTGGTAGAGCCGCGCCGCCTCGCGGTAGTCGATCCATTCGAGCGGCATGCCGGCGACATCGGTGCGCAGCACCGGCTGCTGCAGGGTCACGCCCTCGACGGGGTGCGCGAGGGCCGGGAACTCGTCACGGCTTTCTTGGGTCATCAGCATCGTAAGATAAGGCCGGACATGACCACATTCAACGCCATCCGCATGACCTTCCACGCCGCCCTGGTCGCCGCCCTCGCCACGACCCTCGTCGGCATCGCGGGGGCGCAGCCCGTGGCGCCGTCCATGACCGACCCGCCGCCGGACGCGCCCTCGGATGACGCTCCGGTGGAGGAGACCGTCGAGGAGGTGTTGGTCGCGGGCGAACGCGCCGGCCCGGGCCTCTGGAAGGTCCGCAAGGGCGACAACACGCTGTTCCTGCTCGCCACCATCACACCCGCACCCAAGAAGATCGAATGGCGTTCGCGCGAGGTGGAGTCGGTGCTGGCGCGAGCGCAGGCCTTCGTGCCGGCACGGCCGGAGGTGAACACGGACATCGGCCCCATCAAGGCGGTCCAGCTCTACATGCAGTACCGCAAGCTGCGCGGCAACGCCGAGGGCGAACGCCTCGAGGCCGTGCTGCCGCCGCCGCTGTTCGAGCGCTTCGAGAAGCTGCGCACCAAGTACGCGCCGCGCGACCGCAGCATGCTCGAACGGCGCCCGATGCTCGCGGTGCTCGAGCTGCAGAGCGCCGCGGTCGAGCGCAGCGGGTTGACCTTCCGCAACGATGTGGCGCGCAAGGTCGAGAAGTTGGCCCGCGAGCGCAAGGTCCCGGTGCAGCGCGCGGCGGTCAAGGTCGAGGACGCGCGCGGCACGCTGGCCGAAGTCGGGCAGATCCCGCTGCCGGCGGAGATCGCCTGCATGGACGTGGTGCTGGGGCGCATCGAGGCCGACCTCGCCAACTCGCGGCAGCGCGCCGAGGCCTGGGCGGTGGGTGATGTGCGCGGGCTGCGCTCGAGCGCGTCCTCCCAGGCGGCCGAGACCTGCCTCGATTCGTTGCGCAACAGCGCGCGCATGACCAAGCTGCTGCGCGACTTCGAGGACGCATGGCTCGGCGTCGTCACGCGCTCGCTGGAGCGCCACCCGGTGACGCTCGCGATCACGGACATCGACGGGCTGCTGCGGCCGGGCGGCATCCTCGCGCAGCTGCGCGCGCGCGGCTATGAGATCGACGAACCCTGAGACGGGCGCACGGCAGGGTCGCCCATGAAAAAGGGCGCGACGGTGTCCCGACGCGCCCCTCACATGGCTCCGGCCGAAGCCGGAACGACGTCGATCGGCTTACTTGGCCATCGCCTTTTTGATGAAGCCGACGCCGCCGCTGCCCACGCTGGCCAGCGCACCGCCACCGCCCATGCCCAGCTGGCTGAGCAGCGCCGCGCCGAGCGGACCGCCGATGTTGCCGCCGACCGCGCCCGAGACGAGCTGGATGAGCAGACTGGTGATGTCCATGTGATCCCCCCTTCGTTGTGGTTGTTCCGCATGCCGCCCGACCGGCCGGAGAGCCCCAGGACGGCCGATCCAGCAATGCGGCTGCCGCGGGTCGGTCAAGTGACTAAAGTCATGCGGGCCCCGCGCGGCGCGCGTCGGCTCCTGGGGGGTGCGCTCGCGTATAGTGCCTACCGATGCAATCCGGCAGCGCCAAAGGCGTGCTGGCGATGTTCATCGCCGTCGCCGCCTTCTCCTTCATGGATGCGCTGCTGAAGCTCTTCGCGGCGCATTACCCGCCCATGCAGGTCATCTTCCTGCGGGCCACCGCCTCGCTGCCGTTCCTGCTGCTGCCCCTGTGGTGGCGCGGCGGTCTCGCCGAACTGCGCCCGACGCGGCCGTGGCTGCACCTCTCGCGCGCGCTGCTCGGCATCCTGATGCTCATCACCTTCGTCATCGCGCTGCGCGATGCGCCGCTCGCCTCGGTGTATTCGGTCTACATGTTCGCGCCCCTGCTGATCGCGGCGTTCGCCGCCTGGTTCCTGCGCGAGCGCGTCGACGCCGGCTGCTGGATCGCGATCGTGGTGGGCTTCCTCGGCGTGCTGGTGATCCTGCAGCCGCGGCCCGACGGGCTGCCGGCGGCGGCCGGCCTCGCCGCGCTCGTGTCCGCGCTCTGCTATGCGGCGGCGGTGCTGGTCGCGCGGGTGCTGACGCGCACCGAACACACAGCGGCGGTGGTGTTCTCGTTCCTCGGGCTGATGGCCGTCATCTCGGGCGCCTTCGCGCTGCCCGGCTGGGTCGGCGTGGAACCCACGCACTGGATCCTGGTCGCGGCCGCGGGCGCCACAGGCGCCATCGGCCAGCAGTACATCACCATCGCCTTCAAGAACGCGCCGGCGGCGGTGGTGGCCCCGGTGGAGTACACCGCGCTGCTGTGGGGGCTCGGCATCGACTGGGTGTTCTGGTCGGTGGCCCCGAACGCCACCGTGCTCATGGGCGCGGCGTTGGTGATCGCCGCAGGCGTGTACGTCGCGTGGCGGGAACGGCATCCGGCGGTGCCGGCGGCATGAACGCGATGACGGGCGGCGGGACGGCGCTGCTGACCGTCTATGCGCGGCTGGTCGGTGTCGCCGCGCTGTGGGGCGGCACGTTCATCGCCGGCCGCATCGCCGCGCCGCAGGTGCCACATTTCACGCTCGCGGCGCTGCGCTTCTGGGCGGCGGTCGCGGTGCTGCTGCCCTTGCTGCTGATCGCCGAACGCGGCTGGCCGAAGCTGCGCGCGCGCGACTGGGGCTACGCGCTGCTGCTCGCGCTCATCGGCCTCGTCACCTACAACCTGCTGTTCCTCGGCGCGCTGGAACGCATCGACGCCAGCCGCACCGCGTTGGTGGTGGCGCTGAACCCGATCCTCACCGCGGTGGCGATGGCGCTGGTGTTCGGTGAACGGCTCGCACGCCACCGGTGGCTCGGCATCCTTCTCGCGCTCACCGGGGTCTCGGTGGTGCTCGCGCGCGGCGACCTCACGCTGATTCTGCAGCGCGTCGGCATCGGCGAGACGATGATGCTGGGCGGCGCGGTCTGCTGGGCGGCGTACACCGTGATCAGCCGTTTCGCGTTCGCAGGCGATGGCGCGCCCTCGGCGCTCGCGATGACCACCGTCACCGCGCTCTGCGGTGCCTGCTTGCTGTCGCTCGGCATGCCGTTCGAGTGGGCATCATGGCGGGCGGCATCGGTGAGCTGGGACGGCTGGGTCTCGATCGCCTACCTCGGCATCGGCGGCACGGCGCTCGCTTTCGTCTGGTACGCGCAGGGCCTGCAACGGTTGGGTCCCGCCCGAGCCGCGGTCTTCAACAACCTGGTGCCGGTGTTCGGCGCGACCTTCGGCGCCTTGCTGCTCGGTGAGGCGATCCTGCCCTCGATGGTGGTCGGTGGACTGATCGCCTTGGCGGGGGTGTCGCTGACCAATTGGTCCGGCCCTGCGCGGGCGCCGACTGCAGGGATACGGCCACCCTGATGTCGGCTCCCTACCGAAAATCAGGCACTTGCACACAGAGGCGAAGAAACCGTGTCACCTTCCGGTCATAAACTCGCCCTTTTGGGCGTTCGCGGACGCGCAAGGCTTTGTTTTTAAAAGAAACTTGATGGTACTGGCTATTATTTGACCAAGCCAACGAGAATCTGCTGAAAATGCCGCGTTTTTCCTCTTGTCATCGGCACTGTCCACAGCGTTATCCACATCCTCTGTGGACAAGATCCGGACCATGGAACCGCTCACACCACCCACCATCCTGAAGGTCGCGATCGACACGCCGCTGCGCCAGGCGTTCGACTACTTGCCGCCGCTCGAGGGGCCTCTGCCAGCCCCGGGCACGCGGGTGCTGGCGCCCTTCGGTAGACGGCAGCTGGTCGGGGTTATCGTTTCACATGAGACACAATCAGGCCTCGATATAGCGAAACTGAAGCCGATTTCGAAGGCCATCGACCCGGTACCGACCTTCGATGCCGACCTGCTGAAACTGCTGATGTGGGCGGCCGACTACTACCATCACCCGATCGGTGAAGCGGTCGCGACGGCTCTGCCGCGGCTCGCTCGGGAGGGCGCGCCGCTGCGCGAGACCGTCGAGTGGTGGGCGCACACACCGGCGGGTTCGGCAGCGTGGTCCACCGGCGAACCCCGCCGTGCGCCGCGCCAACGCGAGTTGCTGCAAGCGCTCGCGCCAGCGGACGGCCGACCGACCGCGGCGGTGGATGCCGCGACCCTGAACGCCCGACTGCCCGGATGGCGCGATGCCGTCAAGCCCTTGCTCGCGCGCGGCTGGATCACATGCCACGAGGATCTCGCGCCCCTCGCGGAACCGGCGGACGGCTCGATGGAGTCCGCTGCGGAGGCGACTTCGACGGTCGCGGCCGCTGTGCCCGCGCCCAACGCCGCGCAACGATCCGCGCTCGATGCGCTCGAGGCCGCGGATGATGGCCGCTACCACGGCTGGCTGCTGCACGGCGTCACCGGCAGCGGCAAGACCGAGGTCTATCTCCGGTTGGCCGAGCGGCATCTCGCCCGCGACCGCAGCGTGTTGGTGCTGGTGCCCGAGATCGGCCTCACGCCGCAGCTCGTCGGGCGCTTCGCGGCGCGTTTCCCGCGCACACCGCTCGCGGTGCTGCATTCGGGACTCACCGATACGGCTCGCCTCGAGGCCTGGCGGCGGGCGCACTCGGGCGCAGCGCGGCTCGTGCTCGGCACGCGCTCGGCGGTGTTCGCACCGCTGCATCGCCTCGGCCTCATCATCGTCGACGAAGAGCACGACGCCTCTTTCAAACAGCAGGAAGGCGGTTTCCGCTATTCGGCGCGCGACCTCGCGCTGGTGCGCGCGCAGGGCCTCGGCATCCCGGTGGTGCTCGGGTCCGCCACACCCTCGCTCGAGACGCTGCACAACGCCGCCACCGGCCGTCTGACGCGGCTCGACCTGCCCGAGCGCGCCGCGGCCGCGCAGCCACCGCTGCTGCGGCTCATCGACCTGCGCGCCGAGCGCGTGCACGCGGGGCTCTCGACCACCGCCGTCACCACCATCGAGCGGCATCTCGCAGCCGCCGGGCAGGTGCTGGTCTACATCAACCGTCGCGGCTATGCGCCGACGCTCGCCTGCACCGCCTGCGGCTGGGTGGCGCCCTGCACCTCCTGCGATGCGCGCATGACCGTGTACCGCAACGCCTCGCGGCTACGCTGCCATCACTGCGGCGCCGACCGCGAACTGCCGCGCCAATGCCCGCAATGCGGCTACGCGGTGAAGACCGTCGGCCAGGGCACCGAACGCATCGAGGAGACGCTGGCCGAGACCTTCCCCGGCGTCGGCATCGCGCGTCTCGACCGCGATGTGGTGCGGCGCGCCGACGAGCTCGAGGCGGTGCTCCACAAGGTCGCGAGCGGCGAGGCGCGCATCCTCGTCGGCACGCAGATGGTCGCCAAAGGCCATGATTTCCCGGCCGTCACGCTCGCGGTGGTGCTGAACGCCGACCAGGGGCTCTTCAGCACCGATTTCCGCGCCGCCGAGCGGCTCGCACAGACCTTGGTGCAGGTGGCAGGCCGCGCCGGGCGCGGCGCGCAGCCGGGCGAGGTGCTGATCCAGACCGAACACCCGGACCACCCGTTGCTGCTCGGCCTCATCACCGGCGGCTACGAGTCCTTCGCCGCCGCCGCGCTCGCCGAGCGGCGCGACGCCGCGTGGCCGCCGTTCGCGCGGCTCGCCGCGCTGCGCGCCTCCGCGCTCACGCCGGAGGACGCGGTCGCGTTCCTCGAGGCCGCGCGCCGGATCGCCGACCGCACGCCCGAGGGGTTGCGCCTGCTCGGCCCCGCGCCCGCCGCGATGGCGCGCCGCGCCGACCGTCACCACGCGCAGCTGCTGGTCGACGCCGCCGGGCGCAGCGTGCTGCACCGTTTCCTCGATGCGTGGCTGCCGCAGGTCGAGGCGCTGCCGGAGGCCCGCCGCGTGCGTTGGGCGCTCGACGTCGACCCGCTCGAACTGTTCTAGAATCGCGCCCGTGAAAGAAGAACTCCAGGACCTGCTGCTCGCCGCGGTACGCAGCCTCGAAGGCAGCGTGCTGCCCACCCCCGTCGACCCCGCGGTCGTGACCGTGGAGCGCGCGCGCGATGCGCAGCATGGCGACTTCGCCTCCAATGTGGCGATGCGCCTCGCCAAGGGCGCGGGCACCAACCCGCGTGCGCTCGCCGAACGCATCATCGCGGCGCTGCCGACGAACGCGCTCATCACCCGCACCGAGGTCGCCGGCGCCGGGTTCATCAACTTCACCCTCGCGCGCGACCTCTACGCGCGCGAGATCGTGCGCGTGCACGATCTGGGCGACGCCTACGGCCGTCATGTCCCCGCGATGCCGCGCAAGGTGTTGCTCGAGTTCGTGTCGGCCAACCCGACCGGCCCGATGCATGTCGGCCATGGCCGCCAAGCCGCCTTCGGCGATGCGCTCGGTCGTCTGCTCGCCGCGGCGGGCGATGCCGTCACGCGCGAGTACTACATCAACGACGCCGGCCGCCAGACCGAGATCCTCGCGGTGTCGGTGTGGCTGCGGTATCTGGAGCGCTGCGGCGAACAGCTCCCCTTCCCGTCCAACGGCTACCGCGGCGATTACCTGCGGCCGCTCGGTGATGCGCTGCATGCGCGCGCGGGCGACACGCTGCGCCATCCGGCCGCCACGGTGATGGCCGCCCTGCCGGCCGACGCGGGCGTCGCCGGCGGCGACAAGGAAGCGCACATCGACGCGCTCATCGCCCGCTGCCGTACGCTCATCGGCGAGGCCGCCTGGCAGGACCTGCTGCGCGACAGCATCGCCGCGATGATGGACGGCATCCGCGACGACCTCGAGGGCTTCGGCGTGCGCTTCGACCACTGGGTCTCCGAGCGCGCCTTCGCCGAGAGCGGCGCCATCGACCGCGCGCTCGGCCGGCTGCGCGAGCGCGATCTCCTCTACATGAAGGACGGCGCCGAGTGGTTCCGTGCCACGCAGTTCGGCGACGACGAGGACCGCGTCGTGGTGCGCGACAACGGCGTGAAGACCTACTTCGCCTCCGACATCGCCTACCACCTCGACAAGCGCGAGCGCGGCTACGACCAGCTCATCGATGTGCTGGGCGCCGACCACCACGGCTATGTGACGCGCGTCCGCGGCGGCCTGCAGGCGTTCGGCCACCCCGGGGACTGCCTCGAGGCGCCGCTGATCCAGCTGGTCGCGCTCTACCGCAACGGCGAGAAGGTCTCGATGGGCAAGCGCGAGGCGAACTTCGTCACGCTGCGCCAGCTGCGCGAAGAGGTCGGCAACGACGCCTGCCGCATCTTCTTCCTGATGCGCAGCAACGACCAGTCGCTCGATTTCGACCTCGAGCTCGCCAAGTCCAAGAGCAACGAGAACCCGGTGTTCTACGTGCAGTACGCGCACGCGCGCGTGGCGAGCGTCATGAAGGAGCTCGCGGCCCGCGGCTTCGGCTGGGACGCGGCGCGGGCGCGCGCCACGGTGCTGGCGCGCGGCGCGGAGCTGCTGTCCGGTCCGCACGCCGAGGCGATGCTCGCCGCGCTGTCGCGCTACCCGGAGGTGGTACGGCAGGCCGCGGCGCAGCGCGCGCCGCACGCCATGGTGCATTACCTGCGCGAGCTCGCCACCACGCTGCACGCCTTCTACAACGCCGAGCGCGTGCTGGTGCCCGACGAGGCGCTGCGCGAGGCGCGCATCTACGCGCTGCTCGCGGTGCAGCAGGCGCTGCGCAACGGGCTCGACATCCTCGGCGCCTCGGCGCCCGAGTCGATGTGAGGTCGCCGTGAAGTCGCCTATCGGTCGCGACTTCAAGCACGGCGCGTCGGGCGGCGGCGCGGGCTGGCGCGGCTCGCGCGATGTGCGCAACGCCTTCTCGGCCGGGCTCGCGATCGGTCTTGTCGTCGCGGGTGGCGTGTTCGTCTGGGCGCAGTCGGAGCTGCGGCGCATGGCGGCCGCCGAGCCGGTCCGACCGGTCGCGAGAGCGCAGGCGGCGCCGGGTGCGGGCAGTCCGGGCGCTTCCGCGGCGGAGTCCGCCGAGGCGGACGCGCAGTTCGATTTCTATGACCGCCTCAAGAACCAGCAGGTGGTGATCCCGGAACAGGAGAAGGACGCCCGCCCCGATCTGCCGACCTCGCTCATCGACCGGCCCGGCATCTATGTGCTGCAGCCCGGCGCGTATCGCGACGCGGCGGAGGCGGAGAAGCTGCGCGCGCGGCTGTCGCGGCTCGGCGTCGAGGCGACCATCCAACGCGTGGCGATCGACGCCGATGTGTTCCACCGCGTGCGCATCGGTCCCTACGAGGATCTCGGCCAGCTGAACGCCGTGCGCGCCAAGCTGCGCGCCGCAGACATCGACCCGCAGGTGATGCGCATCGGCGACTGAGCGCGGCGATGCTGGGCGCTCCGAGGGGCGCGCCGCGCGGACCTCAGCCCTCGGCGTCGTCCGGGATGGCGCGGAAGTCGATCCCCAGCGAGCGCAGCTTGCGGTAGAGGTGCGTACGCTCCATGCCGACCCGCTTGGCGAGCTGCCCCACCTTGCCTTGGCAGAGCAGCAGCTGCTGCTGCAGATAGGCGCGCTCGAAGTGCTCGCGCGCCTCGCGCAGACCGAGCGACAGCAGGTCCTGCTTGACCAAGGTCTCGCTCGGCGGCACGGCCGCGGCGAGTTCGCGCTCGATCTCCTCCAGCGAGATCTCCTCCGCGCCGCCGCGCTCCAAGAGGCGGCGCACCATGGCGCGCAGCTCCTGCACGTTGCCCGGCCAGGGGTAGTTGCGCAGGCGGTTCTGCGCCGGCACGCCGAAGCGGCGGAACGGCAGCCGCTCGCCGTCGACGAAGCGGTCGACCGAGTGCCGCAGCAGATCGGGGACATCCTCGGCGTAGTCGCGCAGCGGCGGCACCCGCAGCACGGTGGCGGACAGGCGGGCGAGCAGATCGCGGCGCACCGTCGGCGTCGCGCCGGCCGCTGGGGGCTGCTCCACCGCGGGCTGCGCCGCGGCCACCAGACGCGCGCGCATCGGCCGCGGCTGCGTCCCGCCGATGGGCATCCAGCCCCCGCTCTCGAGAACGCCGAGCAGCAACCGCTGCGCCGCCGGAGGCAGATCGCCGAGCTCGCTGATGAACAGCGTGCCGTCACCGGCCTGCTCGAGCAGGCCCGGCGCACCGCCCGGCGCGCCGAACAGCATGGACTCGGCGTCGGCCTCGCGCAGCGCGCTCGCCACCACATGCATGAACGGACGCCCGGCGCGCGGCCCCTGCTCGTGCAGGAACCTCGCGAACGCTTCGCGTCCGGTCCCGTGTTCGCCGACGAGCAGCACCGGCGCATCGCCGCCCGCCGCCCGCGCGAGGTCGGCGCGCAGCTGCTGCATGGCGCGGCTCTTGCCGACCGGCGCCGACACGGCGACGGAGAGCTGCCGCGTCGCCGCCTGCCGCTTGCGTCCGCCGTCGAGCGCGCGCTCGACGGTGCGCAGCAGCTTGGCGATGGACAACGGCTTCTCGACGAAATCGACGGCGCCGAGCCGCGTCGCCTCGACCGCGGTCTCGACCGTGCCGTGGCCCGACATCATCACCACCGGACAGCCGTCGGCGACGCTCGCCTGCCACTCGCGCAGCAGCGTGATGCCATCGGTGCCCGGCATCCATATGTCGAGCAGCACGAGGTCGGGCTGGTGCCGGTCACGCGACGTGCGCGCTTGCGCGGCGTCGCCGGCGACCTCCACCTCGTAGCCTTCCTCGCTCAAGATATCTTTCACGAGGCCGCGGATGTCGGCCTCGTCGTCGACCACCAGAATGCGTGCCGAAGTCATGCCCGCTCCCTCCGCAACTCGGACCGCCGCTCGCGCAAGGCCTGCTCCCTCGCCCCCTCACGCAGCGGCAACATAACACGGACCCGTGCGCCGCCCTCGGGGCGGTTCTCCGCCTCGATACGCCCACCGTGGTCCTCGACTATCTTTTTGACAATAGCCAACCCCAGACCGGTGCCCCGCGGCTTGCTGGTGACATACGGGTCGAACACCCGTCCCAGCATCTCCGGCTGGAAGCCCGGGCCGTTGTCCGTGACCGTCACCACCACGACGGGTGCGCCGCGCTCCTCGACCAAGCGCGTCTGCAACCGGATGCTGGCGGGGCGTACCCCCTCCAGCGCCTCGAGGGCGTTCGTCAGGAGATTGTTGAGCACCTGACGGACCCGGCCGCGGTCGGCCTCGATGCGCTCGATCGCCGGGTCCAGCTCGACGACGATCGGGATCGCCGCCTCCTGCGCCCGGTACAGGTCGGCCACCTCCGTCACGAGCCCGTTGAGGTCGAACGGCGCGACGCGCACCGCCGGCGCGCGGGCGTACTCGCTGAAGTCGTTGACCATCTGCTTCATCGACTCGACCTGCTGCACGATGGTGTGCGTCGAGCGCTCCACCATCTCCGCGTCCTGCCCGGTGAGCCCGGGCAGCAGCCGCAGCCGCATTCGTTCGGCGGACAGCTGGATCGGCGTGAGCGGGTTGCGGATCTCGTGGGCGAGGCGGCGCGCGACCTCGCCCCAGGCGGCGTCGCGCTGCGCCTGCAGCAGATGCGTGACATCCTCGAGCACCACCACGAAGCCGGGCTCGCCGCCCTGCGGCAGCGGCACGCAGGCGCAGGCGAGCACGCGCGCCGGCGCGGTGCCGTCGGCCGCGAGCTCCAGCTGCTCGCGCCATTCCTCGCGCCCCGCATCCAGCCGCTCGCGCAGCGCGGCCACGAACTGCCGAAGGCGCGGATCCGCGCTCTCGATGGCGTCGAGCGGCTGGCCCTCGCGACCGGCGAAATCGACGCCGAGGATGTGTCCGGCGGCCGCGTTCGCGAGCCGCAGCAAGAGCGCACGGTCGACCGCCAGCACGCCCGAGGACAGCCGCGCGAGGATCAGCGCGAGGCGCTCGCGCTCGCGCTCCACGGCGAGACGGCTCGCCGCGTTCTCCTCGCGCGCGCGCCGCAGCCCGAAGGTCATGTCGTTGAAGGATTCGACGAGCGAACCCATCTCGTCGTCGGAGCTCGGCGGCACCCGCGTCTCGAGGTCGCCGCGCGCCACCGCGCGGGTGCCCGCCATCAGGTCCTGCACCGGCTTGAACAGCACCTCCGCCGAGAAGATCGCACCGTAGATGGCGCCGAGCAGCGTCACCAGCAGTACGAGCGTGAGCGTGACGCTGAAGCTGTACTTGAGCGGCTCGCGCAGGGCCTCCACATCGGCGTAGGTCGAGCGCGAGCGGTCGACGGCCTCGGTCAACTCCGCGAACCGGCTAGGCGGATCGTAGGTGGCGACCACGAAGCGCGCATCCTGCGGCCCGAGCATCCCGCCGGGCACCGGTGCAGCCGCGCGGATGAGGTAGTTGGAACCGGCGAGCGGCTCGAAGCTCACATAGGTGGCGCCGTCGGCGATCCGGCGCACGAGCTCGGCTGGCGGACGGGGCGGCAAAGCATCGGATACGGAGCGGCTCGCGACACCGAGGATGCGCGCGTGCTCGCCGTAGATGACGATCTCGTTGGCGCCGCTGGCCGCCAACTCGCGGTCGAGCTCGACCAGCATCTGGCTCGAGGGCAGCCCGGCGAGGCGCTCGGCGAAGCGCTCGGCGATCTCACCGTGCTCGCGCAGCAGCAGGTCGCGCACCGAACGCGACAGCGACGCCGAGTCGTTGAGACCCTGCTTCACCTCGTCGCGGAACCAGCTGTCGATGCCGCGGTTGAGGAAGCCGAGCGAGAACAGGTACACGGTGACGAGCGGCAGCGCCACCAGCGCGCCGAACACGGCAGCGGTGCGCGCCGTGAGGCGGGATCCCGGGTCGCCGCGCCGCCGCGCCGCGACCAACTGCACCACCTTGCGCGCGATCAGCACGGAGAGCACCAGCACCGCGACCGCGCTCGCCAGCAGCACGACGGGCTGCAGGCGTTGGAACTGCGCGGAGTTCTCCACCGACAACGACAACGCCACCAATGCGCCGACCGCCACCAGCGCCGCGAGCGCCAGCAGCGCGATCGTGCGCGCGCGTTTCACCGCGGCAGGGACCACGAGTACCACTCCCCTTCGAGCTGCCAGTCGTCGGACCAGAACATCAGCACGCGCAGGGCGTCGGTGAGACGGCCGCGGCGCACGGTGGCGCGCAGGTTGACGAAGCACTCGCCGGGAGGCACCTGCGCCGCCACCAGCACCGGCCAGGCCTGCACCTTGCCGAGATCCGCCAGCGCCTCGTCCAGGGTCGCGAACGAACGCTCGGCCTCGGGTCGCAGGTCACGCACCACATAGCGCTCGCTCACCGAGTGGTAGCTGAGCTCGCGCCGCAGCCCGACAGCGATGATCTGCGCGTCGACCCACCATCGACGCTCGCGCGTGACGGCGAGCTCCAGATCGTAGGTGAGCGTCACGCCGTCGCGCAGCGCAGCGGCGGTCCCCTCGGTGGTCGGGTAGAGGATGTCGGCGTTGAGCTGGTAGACGCCGCCGACCAGCGACACGAAAGCGGAGCGCACCTCCGGCACCCCGGCCAAGGCTTCGGCACGGGCGGGCGGAGCGAGCGTGACGACGAGGACCGCGGCGCACCACGCCGCGACCGCCGTGCGCAGTCCGGCGAGCCACCGGTGTCCACGCTTGTCCAAAGATCTCATGCTCCATCCCCCCGTACGAGACAAGCATAATAGAAGCCATCGGTGCCCGCTTCCGCACCCGGCAGCAACTGCACCCCGATCGGCAGCCGCAGCGCCCCGGGCGGCAGCTCCACGCCCTCCGGCCAGGGCGACGCACGAGCCGCCGGCTCACGCGCCAGGAAAGCCGCCACCACCTCCTCGTTCTCCTGCGGCAGCAACGAACAGGTCGCGTAGACCAGCCGGCCGCCGGGCGCGAGCCGCGCGAAACAGGCGTCCAAAAGCCGCGCCTGGGTGCGCGCGAAGGCGTCGATGTCCTCCGCCCGGCGCAGCAGCTTGATGTCGGGGTGGCGGCGGATGACGCCCGTGGAGGAGCACGGCGCATCGACGAGGATGCGGTCGAAGGGCGCCTCATCGCCGAGCGCGCCCGGTACCGTGAGGTCGGTGACGCGCAGCCGCGCACCGACGCCGATGCGCTCGAGCGTGGATGCGACCATCGACAACCGCGAGCCGTCGACATCCACCGCGAGCAGGTCGGCGGGCGGCACGGGCCGCTGCAGCAGATGCGCGGTCTTGCCGCCGGGCGCCGCGCAGGCGTCGAGCACGCGCTGCCCCGGTCGCACATCGAGCAGCCGCGCGGCGAGCTGCGCGCCTGCGTCCTGCACCGAGACGCGGCCCTCGCGGAAGCCCGGCAACGCGGTGACCGGCACCGACACCGCGAGCACCACCGCCTCGGGCGCCCAAGGCACGGCACGCGCATCGTGGCCCGCGGCCGCCAGTCCGGCCAGATACGCATCACGGTCGCCCGCCACCCGCAGCACGAACGGCGGATGCGCGTTGGACGCCTCGAGCACGGCGGCGGCACGGTCGGGCCATGCCGCCTGCACCGCTGCGGCGAGCCATGCCGGCTGCGCGCTGCGGACGGCGAGGTCCTGATCGAGCGCCGCGAACACCGTCGCGCGCTCGCGCACGAAGCGGCGCAGCACGGCGTTGATGAGCCCGGTGGCGCGCTCGAAGCCGAGCGCACGCGCCGCGTCGACGGCGAGGTGCACGCTCACCTCCGGCGCGCCGCGCGAGCGCTCTATCTGATGGGCCGCCGTGACGAGCAGCGCGCGCAGCGGCGGGGCGAGCTCATCGGCCGGCCGCGCGACCAGCCCGGCGACCGCAGGTGCGAGCCGCAGATACCAGCGCAAGGTGCCGAGCGCGATGGCGCGGACGGCGGCGCGGTCGGGACGCGTCTCGGCCTCGGCGAGCGCGACATCCGCGGAACGCCCCTCGTGCGCGACCAAAGAAACAGCACGCGCCGCGGCGGCCAGCGTCGATGCGCCGGGCGCGAACATACCCGCTTCGCGCCGTCCGGCGGGCGCGGCGGCGGCATCGGTGACCGCGGCGGCGGTGTCGACCGCGTCGTTCATGTGAAGGTCTCCTCGCCTGCGCGCAGGCCGTTCGCGAACTCTTTGGCCGTCATGCTGCGCCGACCGGCGCGTTGCAGCTCGAGGATGCCGAGACGGCCGCGGCCGCAGGCCACCACGAGCATGTCGTCCTCGAGGCCGAGCACGGCGCCGGGCGCCGCACCGGGCGCCGCACCGGACGCCGCGTCGGGCAGCGCACGGGCGCGATGCACGCGCACCTGCTCGCCCTGCAGCGCGGTCTCCGCCACCGGCCACGGCCGCAGCGCGCGCACGCGGCGCGCGATGGCGGCGGCGTCCTCGCGCCAATCGATCCGCGCCTCGGACTTTTCGAGCTTGGCGGCGTAGGTGACGCCCAGCGCGGCCTGTGCGCGCGGCGTCAGCGTCCCCGCTTCGAGGCCGTCCAAGGCCTCGAGCAACGCGGCGGCACCGAGCGCCGCGAGCCGCGCGTGCAGCGCGGGCGAATCCTCGTCGGGACCGATCGTGACACGGCGCTCGAGCAGCACCGGTCCGGTGTCGAGGCCCGCGTCCATCTGCATGATGGCGACGCCGGTCTCGGCGTCACCGGCGAGCAGCGCGCGCTGGATCGGCGCCGCACCGCGCCAGCGCGGCAGCAACGAGGCGTGGATGTTGAGGCAGCCGGACCGCGGCAACGCGAGCGCCTCGGGGGGCAGGATCAGCCCGTAGGCGACCACCACCATCACATCAGGGGCCCAGCCGACCAAGGCCTCGCGGCCCTCGGCGGTGCGCAGCGTGGCGGGCTGCGCCAAAGGCAAGCCGTGCGCGAGCGCGAATTCTTTGACCGCGCCATGCTCGACGCGCCGCCCGCGCCCGGCGGGCCGGTCGGGCTGGGTGAGCACGCCCACCACCTGGTGGCGGGAGGCGACCAACGCCGCGAGCGGCGGCACGGCGAACTCCGGGGTCCCGGCGAAGACGATGCGCATGGGTGGGGACGGCGCGGTTGTGGCGACGGACGGCGATGGCGCGGCGCCGTGGCGGCGCCACGGCTCAACGCGACTGCGCGGCTCCGGCCGGTGCGCGGCCCGCGGGCGCGCGGTCGCGCCGCTCCTTCTCGAGCTTGCGACGGATGCGGTCGCGCTTGAGCGAGGAGAGGTAGTCGACGAACAGCTTGCCCTCGAGGTGGTCCATCTCGTGCTGCAGGCACACCGCGCGGATGCCTTCGAGATCGCGCTCGAAGACGACGCCGTGCCGGTCCTGGGCGCGCACGCGGATGCGCTGCGCGCGCTCCACCTCGTCGTAGATGCCGGGCACCGAGAGGCAGCCCTCCTCCATCACGCCGACCTCTTCGCGGGCGAGGATCTCGGGGTTGCAGAACACCAGCGGCTCGCTGTGGTCCTCGGTGACATCCATGATCAGCAGGCGTTGGTGGACGTTCACCTGCGAGGCGGCGAGCCCGATGCCGGGCGCGGCGTACATCGTCTCGAACATGTCGTCGACCAGCCGCAGGAGGGCAGCGTCGAACACGGTGACCGGCACGGCGCGGTTGCGCAGCCGGGGGTCGGGGAATTCCAGGATCTCGAGCAGGGCCATCGGCGACACCTCGCAAGGTACTTCGTGGCCAAAAGTATACCAACGACCCCCGTCCACCCTGCGCAAATCGGCACGAACACGCCAGATTTGCGGCATGGCAGGCGGGACCGCCCGGCCTATGCTGCCCGCATGAGCACATCGCCCCTGCCACCCCCGGCCGATGACCTGCCGGTGCTCTGCGCCCTCACCTGCGCCCACGGGCTCAGCGCACCGCTGCTCGCCGCCGCGGTGCAGGCCGCGGGCGCCCTGTCCGATGTGCCCACGCTCGGCGCATCGGCGCTCGCCGCGCTCGGCTGGCGTCAGGCAGCGGTGCGCGGTCTGCTGCGTTGCGACCCCGCGCAGGTGGAAGCGATGGTCGTCGCGGTGCAGCGGCTCGGCCTCACGCTGCTCGGCGCGCACCATCCCGCCTACCCGGCGCAGCTGCGCCCCTTGGCCGATGCACCGGCGGTGCTGTTCGTACGCGGCAGCGTGGATGCGCTCGCCGCCCCGCAGCTCGCCATGGTGGGCAGCCGTCATCCCACCGCCCTCGGCCGCGCCACGGCGCGCGAGTTCGCCTACCACTTCGCGGCGCAGGGCCTCGCCATCACCAGCGGGCTTGCGGTCGGCATCGACGGCGCGAGCCACGAGGGTGCGCTCGCGGCACAGGGCATGACCATCGCCGTCTGCGCCACCGGCCTCGACCAGTGCTACCCGGCGGCCCACGCCGCGCTCGCCGAACGGATCGTCGCGAACGGTGGCGCCTTGGTGAGCGAGCTGCCGCCCGGAGCCCCGCCCCTGCCCGGTCATTTTCCGCAACGGAATCGCATCATCAGCGGCCTCGCCCGCGGTGTGTTGGTGGTCGAGGCCGCCCTGCGCAGCGGATCGCTGAGCACCGCAAGGTTCGCCGGCGAGCAGGGACGCAGCATCATGGCCATCCCCGGCTCTATCCATTCCGCGCAGTCCCGTGGTTGTCATAAGCTGTTGCGGGAAGGCGCCGCGCTCGTGGAGACCGCCGAAGACGTCCTGACCGAAATAGGTTTTACCCCATCAAATCAATGGGTTACGAACCTGCTTCTCGGGTCGCAGACCCCCGCTCCGGGCGGGGACCGGTTGGACAACCCTGCGGAAATGCTGTTAGATGCCCTCGGCTTCGAGCCCACGAGCGCGGATGCGCTCATCGCGAGCACCGGCCTCTCCAGCACTTCTGTAGCGTCCTTGCTCCTGGCCCTCGAACTCGAGGGGCGCATCGCGTCGGACGCTTCCGGTCGGTACTTCCGGCCCATGGCACCCGCCGCCGCGCCCCGCCCGCCGACCGATCAAGGACCGACATCGACCGCCCGAACATGACCGACCAAGGCAACGTCCTCGACATCCTCATCTATGTGTTCGACCGCTACATGCTGGTCGACACCCCCGACGTGCCCGAGCGCGACGAACTCGCCCGGAAGCTGCAACGCGCCGGCTTCTCCGACGAGAACGTCGAACGAGCGCTCGACTGGCTCGCCGACCTCGCGAGCGAGCGCCACCGTCCCCAGCTCGCGGAAAGCGGCGCCACCGCGATGCGCGTGTTCACCGAACAGGAGCGCCAGCATCTGCCCGCCGACTGCCGCGGCTACCTCCTTGCGCTGGAGCGCACCGGCATCCTGTCGGCGCAGCAGCGCGAGATCGTCATCGACCGCCTGCTCGCGCTCGACGCGGACGAGCTGGATGTCGACCGCCTCAAGTGGGTCACGCTGATGGTGCTGTCGAGCCAGCCCGGCGAAGAGGACGCCTGCTCGCGCATGGAAGATCTCCTGTTCGACCTGCCGCCCGAGCGGCCGCACTGAGCGGCGCGCGCAGCGCCCCGCTCCACGCCCCACATGGCCGACAACCTCGTCATCGTCGAGTCCCCGGCGAAAGCCAAGACCATCAAGAAGTACCTGGGCAAGGACTTCGAGGTGCTCGCCTCGTACGGCCATGTGCGCGACCTCGTGCCCAAAGAGGGCGCCGTCGATCCATCGCGCCGCTTCGCGATGAAGTACGACATCATCGAACGCAACGAGAAGCATGTGGAGGCGATCTCCCGCGCGCTGCGCAAGGCCAAGTCGCTCTACCTCGCCACCGACCCTGACCGCGAGGGCGAGGCCATCTCTTGGCACCTGAGAGAACTGCTCGAGGCGCGCGGCGACCTCGCGGGCAAGGATGTGTACCGGGTGGAGTTCTTCGAGATCACCCGCAACGCCGTACGCGACGCGGTGGCGCACCCGCGGGAGCTCTCGCTCGATCTCGTCAACGCGCAGCAGGCGCGGCGCGCGCTCGACTACCTCGTCGGCTTCAACCTCTCGCCGCTGCTCTGGAAGAAGGTGCGTCGCGGGCTCTCCGCAGGACGCGTGCAGAGCCCGGCGCTGCGCATGATCTGCGAGCGAGAAGCCGAGATCCAGGCCTTCGTTCCGCGCGAATACTGGACGCTGGATGCCGAAGGCGAAGCGAAGGGCACGCAAGGCCCGCAGGCCTTCCCGCTGCGCCTCGTCGAGTTCGAGGGCCGCAAGGTCGAACAGTTCAGCTTCACCGATGCCGACCGCGCGCACGCCGTCGAGCAAGCCCTCTGCGCCGCGAGCGGCGCGGGGCTGCCCGCGCCCGTCGCCGCGCCCGCCGCCGACCCGACGAGCGCATCTACCGAAGGGCAAGCGCCCGCGAAGCCCGCTGCGCCGCGCCTCGCGCCGCCGGGCACGCTGCGCGTGCTCTCCGTCGACCGCAAGCAGCGCAACCGCAACCCTTCGCCGCCTTTCACCACCTCCACGCTGCAGCAGGAGGCCGCGCGCAAGCTCAACTTCGGCGCGCAGCGCACCATGCGCCTCGCGCAGCAGCTCTACGAAGGCGTCGACTACGGCGAAGGCGCGGTCGGCCTCATCACCTACATGCGCACCGACGCCGTGAACCTCGCCAACGAGGCGATCGGCGAGATCCGCCAGGTCATCGCGCGCCTCTACGGCGCCGAGTCCGTGCCGGAGAGCGCCCGCTTCTACAAGAACAAGTCGCGCAACGCGCAGGAAGCCCACGAGGCGATCCGCCCGACCTCGGCCGCCGTGCTGCCACAGATGCTGGAAGGCCGCATCGACAACGACCTGCTTCGTCTTTACACGCTCATCTGGAAGCGTGCGGTCGCCTGCCAGATGACCCACGCCGTGTTCGACACCGTCGCCATCGACCTGCTCGCCGGCGCCGACGGTCCGCGCCGCCACCTGCTGCGCGCGAACGGCTCCACGCTGGTGTCGCCGGGCTTCATCGCCGTCTACCTCGAGGGCGTCGACGACGCCGCCGAGGACGACGACGACCGCATCCTGCCGCCGCTCGCCGAGGGCGACACCGTGCAGCTCGTGCGGCTGCGCGGCTCGCAGCATTTCACCGAACCGCCGCCGCGCTTCTCGGAAGCCTCGCTGGTCAAGGCCCTCGAGGAGCACGGCATCGGCCGCCCCTCCACCTACGCCTCCATCATCACGACGCTCAAGGACCGCGAGTATGTCGACATGGACGGCCGGCGTTTCATCCCGACCGACGTCGGCAAGATCGTCAACAACTTCTTGAGCGCCCACTTCGGCCGTTACTTCGACTACGGCTTCACCGCCGCCATGGAGGACGAGCTCGACGCCGTCTCGCGCGGCGAGGAGGCCTGGACCGATCCGCTGCAGAAGTTCTGGCAGCCGTTCAAGGAACAGGTCGAGCATGTCGAGAAGAACGTCTCGCGCGACGAGGCGGCGCAGTCGCGCGAGCTCGGCATCGACCCTCTCTCGGGCAAGCCGGTGTCGGTGCGCATCGGCCGCTTCGGACCCTTCGTGCAGATCGGCACCCGCGACGACGAAGAGAAACCGCGCTTCGCCGGGCTGCGCCCCGGCCAGAAGATGGACACCATCACGCTCGAGCAGGCGCTGCAGCTGTTCCAGCTGCCGCGCAAGCTCGGCGCCACGCCCGAAGGCGAGCCGATGGAAGCCAACATCGGCCGCTTCGGCCCCTACATCAAGTACGGCCCCAAGTACGCCTCGCTCAAGGTCGAGGACGACCCGTACACCATCACGCCCGAGCGCGCCGCCGAGGTGGTCGCCGCCAAGAAGCTGGCCGACGCCAACCGCATCATCCAGGACTTCGGCATCGACGACATCCAGGTGCTGAACGGCCGCTATGGGCCGTACATCACCGACAAGGCGCGCAACGCCCGCATCCCGAAGGACCGCGACCCCAAGACGCTCACGCTCGAGGAATGCCGCGCGCTGCTGGCGGCCGCGCCGCAGCGTCCGGGCCGTGGCCGCTTCGGCCGCGGTGCCAAGGCGGGTGCGAAGACCGCGGCCAAGGGCAAGGGCGGCGCCAAGGCCGCCGCGAAGACGGCGGCTGCCGCTGACGGCGCCGCTGACGGCGCAGCGCCGCCCGCAGCCAAGCCCAAGGCGAAGACCAAGGCCGCTGCGCCCAAGAAGACCGCCGCCAAGAAGGCCAAGAAGAAGACGCCTGCCCGCAAGAAGGCCGCCGCCCCCGACCCGTCCGCCGACTGACGCACTCCGGCCGACCGACACCCCGATAGGCACTAGAATCGGGGCGTGAAGTACCGCCACGCCTTCCACGCCGGCAATTTCGCCGATGCGCACAAGCACGCGACGCTGCTCGCGCTGCTGCGCGCGCTCGCGCGCAAGGACAAGGGCTTCCTGCTGCTCGATACGCACGCCGGCCGCGGCGGCTACGACCTCTCGAGCAGCGAAGCGCATCGCAGCCATGAAGCCGACGAGGGCATCGAGCGGCTGCTCGATGTGACGCCGCCCGCGGCGCCATCGGGTGACGGCAGCGCCGGCGCGGCGTGGCCCGCCGAGATCGCCGACTACCTCGCCGTCGTGCAGTCATTCCGTCGCGAGCGCCATGACCGCGCCGCCTACCCGGGCTCGCCGCTGATCTCGCTGCTCGCGCTGCGGCCGCAGGACCGTGCGGTGTTCATCGAGACCCAGCCCGCCGAGCACGCTGCGCTGCGCGAAGCCGTGTCGCAGCTCGCCCGTTACGCGCCTACGGGGATCGCCGCCGCACGCCGCAGCGTGGTGGAGCGCGCGACGATGGAATGCGCGGACGGCTACGCGCGCCTGTCCACCTGGTTGCCGCCCCTCGAGCGCCGCGCGCTGGTGCTCATCGACCCGCCCTACGAGGACGCCGCCGGCGACCAACGCGCGCTCGAACGGGCCGTGCTCGAGATCCTCACGCGGCTGCCCTCGGCGGTCGTCGCGCTCTGGTATCCCATCAAGGAGGCGCGCGAGACGACGGCGTGGATCGATCGCCTGACCTCGCGCCTGCCGAAGCCGCCCGATGCCGCGGTGATGCCGTGGCTGGTGTCGGAGGTCTGCGTCCACCCGCCCGACAGCCGCGTCGGGCTCAACGGCTCTGGGATGTTGGTGGTGAACCCGCCGTGGCAGCTCGCCGAGCGCATGCGTGTCTGGATGCCTGCGATGCACCACGCCTTCGATCCGCTCGGCCGCGGCCGGTGGACGGCGCGGGAGCGCGCGGGATGAGCGCGCCGCCCGACCGCTACGCCGTGATCGGCCACCCGATCGCGCACAGCCGCTCGCCGCGCATCCACGCCGCCTTCGCCGCCGCCGCCGGCCAGCACCTCGCGTACGACCGCATCGACGCCGCGCCCGAGGCCTTCGAGGGCATCGTCCGCGATTTCTTTGATAGCGGCGGCTGCGGGCTGAATGTCACCCTGCCGCACAAGGAGGCCGCCGCGCGGCTCGCCGACCGGCTGACCGGGCGTGCCCGGCTCGCCGGCGCCGTGAACACGCTCGCGCGCCAGCCTGACGGCACGCTGCTCGGCGACAACACCGACGGCGCCGGTCTGATGGCCGACCTCGCTCGGCTCGGCATCGCGGTGCGCGGCGCGCGCGTGCTGGTGCTCGGCGCGGGCGGCGCGACGCGCGGCATCCTCGGACCGCTGTTCGAGGCGCAGCCCGCCCAACTCGTGGTCGCCAACCGCACGGCCGCGCGGGCTCAGGCGCTCGCCGCGGACTTCGGTGCGACGGCGCCCGCTGTGGGCGGCATCGTGCACGGCTGCGGCTACGACGCGCTCGCCTCTCTCGTCGCCGCCGGCCCCTTCGACCTCGTCATCCATGCGACCTCGCTCGGACTGCAGGGCGAGGTGCCGCCGCTGCCACAGGGCGTCATCGGGTCCGCAAGCGTGGCCTATGACCTCGGTTACGGCGCCGGCGACACGCCGTTCGTGCGCTGGGCGCGTGCGCGAGGTGTCATACGGGCTGAACAAGGCTTGGGCATGCTCATCGAACAGGCCGCCGAATCCTTCTTCCTCTGGCGCGGCGTCCGTCCGGACACCGCACCGCTGCATCGCACGGAGCTTCCATGAACATCGACCGCCGCAGTCTCGTCAAAGCCGGTCTCTACGGCCTCGGCGCTCTCGCCCTGCCGGGCGTCGCCTCCATCCTCCACGCCCGCGGCTTCACGCACGGCGTGGCGAGCGGCGAGCCGGGCGCGCGACGCATGCTGCTCTGGACGCGCTACGCCTCGGACTCGGGCGCGCGCCTGCGCGTCGAGGTGGCCGCCGACACGATGTTCACGCGCATCGTCGCGGGTGGCGAGGCCTATGCCGATCCGGACCGCGACCATACCGCGCGCGTCGTGGTGGAGGGCCTCGCGCCCGGGCGCTGGCACTTCTACCGCTTCATCGCGCCCGATGGCGCGATGAGTCCCGTCGGCCGCACGCGCACGCTCCCGGAGGGCGAGGTGTCGCGCTTCGGCATCGGCCTCTTCTCCTGCTCCAACCTAGGCTTCGGCTGGTTCAACGCCTACGCGCACGCCTGCGAGCGCAGCGACCTCGACCTGATGGTCCATGTGGGCGATTACTTCTACGAGTACCAGCCCGGCGTCTACCCCGACCCCAAGGACGCGCATCCCGCGCGCAAGCTCGACCCGCCGAACGAGACCGTGTCGCTCGCCGACTACCGGCTGCGCCACGCCTGCTACCGCCTCGATCCCGACCTGCAGCGCCTGCACCAGTCGTACCCGATGGTCGCCGGCTGGGACGACCATGAGTTCACCAACGACGCTTGGGTCGACGGTGCGCAGAACCACCAGCCCGACAAAGAAGGCGACTGGGGCGTGCGCAAGACCGCCGCGATGCGCGCCTACCGCGACTGGATGCCGGTATCGGACCCCGGTCTCGACGGCGTCGACTGGGGCACATACGAGATCGGATCCCTCGCCACGCTCTTCAAGCTCGAGACCCGCATCACGGGCCGCAGCAAGCTGCTCGAGCTCGAAGATTTCATGAAGGGCCGCCGCGACATCGACCGCGCGCTCACCGAATTCCGCGACGGACCGCTGCAGGATGCCGCGCGCAGCATGCTCGGCGGCACCCAGGAAGCCTGGCTCGCCGCGGAGATGGCCCGCTCACGCCGCGCCGGCAAGCGCTGGCAGGTGCTCGCGCAGCAGACCGTGATGGGCGATCGCATCATGCCGCAGCGCGCGCTGGAGTGGGTCGCCGCGGACGCGCCTGATTACCTCAAGCGTGGCGCACGCGTGGGCGTCGCCGCCGCGAAACTGGGCATGGGCTACGACTTCGATGCTTGGGCCGGCTTCCCGGCGGCCCGCGCACGGCTGCTCGCTGCGGCGCAGCGCGCGGACGCAGACCTCGTCGTGCTCTCAGGCGACAGCCACAACGGCTGGGCCTTCGATCTCGCGCATGACGGCCGCGCCGCCGGCATCGAGATCGCGACGCAGTCGGTCACCTCGCCGGGCATCGAGCAGCAGGCGAGCCGCGCCGTGCCCGCTGAGGTCGCTGCGGCGCTGCGCGCCACCAACCCGTCGCTCGCCTGGTGCGACACCAGCCACCGCGGCTACACCAGCGTGCAGCTCGGGCCAGAGGCCGTCACGACGGAGTGGCACTTCCTGCGCACGGTGAGCGAGCGCGACACCACGCTCGTCGGCAGCCACCGGATGCGCGCGGCGCGCGGCCGCAGGAGTTGGGACAAGGCCTGACGCAGCGGACGCGTGCCGGATACGGCACGCCGCGCGAGGCGGCGGATCAGGTGACGCGCAGTTCCCGCGTATCGAGCCGTTGCTCGATGCGCACCGCGCCCGTCACATCGCGCACCTGCGCGGTGACGCGCACGGCCGCCGCGTCGCTCCAGTCGATCTGCAGCAGTCCGAAGTTCGGTTCCCGCCAGGCCTCGCCGACGCGGCGAGAATTGGGCGGCAGCACCGGCCAGGTCTCGGTGAGCCCGCTCGAGGTGAAGTCCCACAGCGGATAGGGCGCGTTGGTGCGCAGGCACGAGGCCTCGGCGTAATGCGTGTCGCCGCTGATGCAGAAGAGCCCATCCGCGCGCGTGCTGCGGATGGTCTGCAGCAGCCGCTGGTGGTCCTCGGCGTAGTTGATCCACGCCTCCCAGCCCGGGAAATCCGCCACCACCTGAAGACTGGACGCGAGGATGCGCAGGTCGGCGGGACGCGCGAGCTGCGCCTCCAGCCACTGCCACTGGCGCGCACCGAGCATGGTCGCCTGCGGATCGGGGTTGCGCTCGTACGGGCCAGGCACGGTGCGACCGGCGCGCTCGAGCTCGGCCGCCCAGTCGTCGTAGGTCTTGCCGCCGAGATCGAGCATGCGGATCGGCGTGCGGTTGAACCGCAGGTCCGGCAGCAGCACCTGCAGCCGACGCCCGCCGGCGCTGAACTCCACCGAATCGTAGATGCCGTCGCGCGTGCGGCGCGGCGAATCGGCGGGCTCGCCCCAGAAGTCGCAGAAGATGCGCTGCGAGGTCACCTTCATCGGGTACTCGGCCCCCGCATCGTCCTCGCCGTAGTCGTGGTCGTCCCAGACCGCGAGCACCGGCACCCGGTCGCGCAAGCGTCGGAACCCGGGCTGCGCCGCGAACTGCGCGTACTTGGCCTCGAGCACGGCCGGGTCGCGCGTGTCGCCGTAGATGTTGTCACCGAGGAAGATGAAGAGATCGGGGTCGGCGGCGAGCACCGCCTCCCAGATCGGCTGCGGCACCGCGCCCTCGGCGCAGGAACCGTAGGCGATGCGCTGCGGCAGCCGGTCGAGCGCCGGTCGGCGCACGCCCGAGACCACCGCGGGCGCCGCGCCCGCCATCCCGGCGGCACCGCCCATCAGGGGCAGCGCCGCCGAGGCGAGCAGGATGTCGCGGCGGGTGGTCAAAACTTCGCCTTCAGCGATACGAACACCTGCCGCGGCGCGCCGCGCAGCAACGTCTGCGCCGTACCGTTGGGGTCCGCGTTGACGAAGCCGTTCGACCCGACCGTCGAGATGTAGAACTTGTCGGTGATGTTGGTGACGGCGGCCTGCACGGTCAGCTCCTCGAACATCGCGACGCCGGCGAAGCGGTAGCCCGCCGAAGCGTTGAGCAGCGTGTAGCTCGGCACGCTGCCCTGATTCAGGAAAGTATAGTACCGCCCGCCCACATGGTTGGCATCGGCCCGCGCGAAGAACGCACCGTTGTCGTACGCGAGTTCGGTCTTGATCATGACCTCCGGCGCATCCGGCACGGTCTTGCCGCCCACCAACACCACATTGCCATTGGTGGTGTAGTTCTCGTCGAAGGTCGAATCGTTCCAGGCGAACGAGGTGAACCAGTTCAGGTGCTGCACCGGCCGCCAGTTGACCGCCGCCTCGAAACCGTTGGTGCTCACGCCGCCGACATTGGCGAGCACCGACGGATTGCCGACGATGCCGGGGCCCTGCTGGATCGCGAGCAGGCGGTCCTTGAACTTGATGCGGTAGGCGGCGAGCACGCCCTCGAAGGAATCACCGCGGAAGCGCCAGCCGAGCTCGAGGGTGTCCGAGGTCTCGGGCTTGAGCACATCGCGGATCGCCACGAAGCCGGCCGCCGTCGTGCTGAAGGGGCCCGCGGTGTTTGCGCTGACGAACGCGCGGGCGTTGCGCGCCGCGAGACCGAACAGCTCACCGCCCTCCCACGGCGCCCAGGTGAAGCCCAGCTGCGGCAGGAAGCCCTCCTTGGCCTCGATGGTGCCGGACTTGTTGGTGCCCGTGATCGTGGTCGCCGAGTTCTCGACCTTCATGCCCTTGAAGCCGGCCACGAACTTCAGCGTGTCGCCCACCGCGAACTCGTCCTGCAGGTGGTACTGCAGCGTCTTGGTGTTGAAGGCGTACTCCCACTGCGTCAGCAGCGGATCGCTGCGGAACGAGGTGAACGACTGCGTCGGGCCGGCGAGGTTCGGCTCGGGATAGAACCGACGCGCCTGGTTGAAGTCGTTGTCCTCGACCCAGACGCCGGCCTCGAGCTGGTGACCACCGAACGCCCAGCCGACCGTGGCGAGCGCGCCCTTACGGTCGATGTCGTACTCGGTGGTGCGCACGGAGAGCGGCGCGCCGCCCGGCGTCGGCACATACGGCGTGCCCCACAGCCCCTGCCCCTCGTTCTGGTGCATGTAGACGCGGGCCGAGAACGACAGGCCGTCGTCCGACGGCAGGTCGAGGCCGAGGTACGCGAGCGAGTCCTCGCGGATGCCGGCGGCGTCCCAATACGCGTCATCGCAGGCGACGGCGTTGCTGAAGCCCGAGGCCGCGCAGCTGCGGGCCGCGGCGACGGCGGCGTTCCAGTCGGGCGCCCAGTTGTCCCAGTCCTCGCCGCGGCGCTTGATGATGTCGAACGAGAGGTCCTGGTAGTCGCGCTCGGCACGGTCGGAGTAGTTGTAGTACGCGGTGACCGAACCCGCATCGCCGATCGGCTGTACGGCCTTCAACGAATACATGCGCTGCTGCTGCTCACCGGACCCTTTCCACTTGTCGGTGGTGCCGTCGACCGCCGACAGCGCGATGCGCGGACCGTTGCCGCCGAGCGCCCCGGTGTCGAAGCGCCCGTAGATGCGGCGCGTCGAATCGCTGCCACCGGTGAGGTCCAGACGCGCGGCGAGGTCCGACGCCGGATCGAGGGTGAAGAACTCGAGCGTGCCGCCCAGGTTGCTGGTCGAGGCCGTACCGAGCGCACCCGCGCCCTGCGACAGCGACACGCGACCGACATCCTCGCTCGGCACCGCACGGCTGATGTGCAGACCGTTGTGGTTGCCGTAGGACATGTCGCCGAGCGGGACGCCGTCGAGCGTGAAGCCCATCTGGTTCTGGTTGAAACCGCGCACCACGATGCGCGTCGACCACTCGTACGAACCGAAGGGATCGGCCGACTGGAAGTTCACGCCGGGCAGCTTCTCGATCGCCTTGAGCGGGCTGGTGCCGGCCGGCAGATAGTCGATCTGGTCGGCGGTGACCTGCTGCTGCTGGCGTGCGACGCCGCGCGCGAAGATGACGACCTCTTCGAGCTGCGAGGCGTCGGCGGCGGCGGACGCGCCGGTGGTCGCGGCCTGCTGCGCGACGGCGGGAAGGCTGGCGGCGAGGACGAGCGCCGAGCATGCGGCGGCTTTCAGCGATGACATCTGGAGGGCTCCGGTTGGGACTTGCTTGGGAGCCCGCATCGTGGCGGCGAAGCGTGAAGCGCGCGTTAAGGCTGTGTTGCCGAACAGTGAAACGCGCGCCGACGGCGCTCGAGGACGGTCGCCGCCCGGACAGCGCGGGTGTCATCGACCGTCCGTGACCTCCATCATCGGGTCGAACGGCGTCAGGAACGCGAACCGCCGGAACCCGGCATCGCGGGTGCAGATGCGGCTGATGCCGTGCTCGCGCATCAGCACCGCCGTGTGGAGGTCGTGAGCGTCGTTGCCCTGCAGCGCGGGCATCTCTGCGACGGTCTGCGCGAGCACCGCGGCGTGCCGATCGGTCGGCGTCAGCATCTGCACGCCGCGCGAGCGCTGCAGCGCGCCGACGAAACCGAGCGCGTCCGGCATCGACCACGGTCGCGGGAATACTTTGGGGTGTGTGGCCACGCGCAGGAACTCGTAGCAGATGCCCCAGGTGAGGAACATCGGCGCGGGTCCGGCGCGCCAACGCTCGAGGCGGCTGCGACAGACCTCATGGAACGGCGAACTGCGATCCGCGGCGTAGAGCAGGATGTCGGTGTCGACCACCCACATCAGCCGCCCTCCTCGGCCATCGCGTCCTCAAGCGCCGCGCGGTCGGCCACATCGACGCGCGCCCCGCCGCTGTCCCAGGACGGTAGCTGCGGCCACGGCTGCGCCGCCTCGGCGACGCCGGTCGGCTGAGCGAGCACCTGCCGGAGTCCGGCCTCGACCAGTTCCGACATCGTGACCCGTCGCGCCGCGGCTTCCTGCTTGAGCTTCAGCATGACTTGATCGTCTATGACCAAGGTGGTCTTCATATGGAAAACCATATCACGAAAATCGCTTGACGCACCTGCATCAATATGCAGAATACGCGCACTTTTATGCAGACCGACCTCCAACAATCGGGCCGCCGGGCCACCATCCTGCGCATCCTGCGCGGCGCCCATGTGCGCAAGCAGGAGGACATCGTGCGGCTGCTGCGCGAGGCCGGCCACGATGTCACGCAGTCGTCGGTGAGCCGCGACCTGCGCGAACTCGGCGTTCTCAAGGCCGGCGGCCGCTACCTCGCGCCGCAGGAAGCGACGCGGCCGCTCGAGGATTTCGGCGCGCTGCGCCCCTTCGTGCTCGGCGTCGCCACCGCCGGGGCCTCGCTCACGGTGCTGCGCACCGCCACCGGCTCCGCGCAGACGGTCGCCGCGGCGATCGACAAGGCCGACTGGCCGGAGGTCGTCGGCACGATCTCCGGCGACGACACCATCTTCATCGCCACCGATACCGCCGCGGCGCAGTCCGCGGTCGTCGCGCGCCTGCGCAACCTGTTCCGGCTCTGAGCCGGGAGAACCCCATGTCCCAGCCCATCGTCCTCGCCTATTCGGGCGGCCTCGACACCTCTTTCCTCGTGCCCTGGCTCAAGGAGCAGCACGGCCGCCCGATCATCACGGTCACCGTCGACACCGGCGGCATCGACGCCGCGGCCGCCGCCACGCTGCGCGAGCGTGCGATGGCGCTCGGCGCCAGCGCGCACCACCAGATCGACGCGCGTGCCGATTACTTCGCGCAGGTGCTGCGCTTCCTCATCATGGGCAATGTACGCCGCGGCCAGCTGTATCCGCTCTGCGTCGGCGCGGAACGCGTGATGCAGGCGCAGACCATCGCGCGCATGGCGCGCGAACTCGGCACCGGCAGCATCGCCCACGGCTGCACCGCCGCGGGCAACGATCAGGTGCGCTTCGAGGTCGCGCTGCGCACGCTCGCACCGGAGCTCGAGGTGATCGCGCCGGTGCGCGACCGCGCCTTCAAGCGCCAGGAAGAGCTCGACTTCCTCACGCAGCGCGGCCTGCCCGTGCCGCCGCACGGCGCCGCCTACTCCATCAACCGCGGCCTCTGGGGCGTGAGCATCGGCGGCAAGGAGACGCTCACCTCGCAGGGCAGCCTGCCCGACGATGCCTGGGTGCTGTCGCGCGATGCGTTCACGAAGCCGCTGCCGCCGCGCCGCATCGTGCTGCACTTCGAGCAGGGCGTGCCCTGCGGCCTCGACGGCCAGGCGATGACGCCGGTGGCGGTCATCGAGGCGCTGGAGGCGATCGCCGGCCCGTACGGCATCGGCCGCGGCATCCATCTCGGCGACACCATCATCGGCACCAAGGGCCGCGTGGCCTTCGAGGCGCCCGCCGCCGAGGTGCTGCTCAACGCGCACCGCGAGCTCGAAAAACTGGTGCTCACCGCGCGCCAGCAGCGCATCAAAGAATCCCTCGCCGGCCCGTACGGCGACTGGGTGCATGAGGGTCAGCTGCTGGACCCGGCCTGCCGCGACATCGAGGCGCTGTTCCTCGCGTCGCAGGCGCGCGTCACCGGCACGGTGACGGTGCTGCTGCGTCCCGGCTCGGCCTTCGTCGAGGGCACGGATTCACCGTACTCGCTGATGGCAGCCTCGAAGGGCGTCTACGGCGAGGCCACCGGCGAATGGACGCCGGCCGACGCGCTCGGCTTCTCGCGCATCGTCGGCCTGCCGGGCATGTTCCACCACCGCGCGGGAGCGCAAGGAGCCAAGGGCAAATGAGGACCATCGTCGTCGACAAGATCGCCTCGATCACGCAGGCCTGCGGCCTCGGCCACGAGGTCCGCATCGCCACCGACAACATCCCGTCCGAGGAAGGCGTGGTGGTGGTCGTCGAGATCCTCAGCTCGAAGGCCAACTACAACACGCTCGAGCTCACCAGCGGCCGCATGGCCAAGGTGAACAAGGGCGACATCGTGGTCGGCGCGCTCGGCCACCGCAAGGCGCTGTTCGGCTACTCGGGCCATGTGCCGGAGAAGCTCGCCGCGGGCGACATCATCCAGATGCTCAACATCGGCGGCGTGCTCGGCATCTGCGATTCGGCCAACCCCGACAAGGGCAAGCCCTTCGACTGCCGCGTGCTCGGCGTGGTGCTCACCTTCCCGTACCTCGGCGAGCGCATCGGCGTGCCGGCGCGCGCCGGCTACCGCAAGCTCGACTTCGCGGCGCCGCTCGACGCGCAGGGCGTGCCCGTGGTCGCGCTCGCCGGCACCTGCATGGAGGCCGGCAAGACCGCGGCCGCCTGCGCGATGGTGAGCCGCATGCGTCACCGCGGCCTCGTCGTCGACTGCTTCAAGGCGACCGGCGTCTCGCTGCGCCGCGACATCCTCGCGATGGAGGACGCCGGCGCGCGCAACTCCATGATCTTCACCGACCTCGGCGTGATCACCACGACGCGCGCGGTGGGCCCCGCGCTCACCCGCACCATGATCACCGAGCTCGCCGCCAAGAAGCCCGACATCATCGTGTTCGAGCTCGGCGATGGCATCCTCGGCACCTACGGCGTCGACTCCATCCTCGAGTGCGACGACATCCGCGGCGCGCTGACGGGCGTGGTGCTCTCGGCCAACGATCCGGTCGCCGCCTGGGGCGGCGTGAAGCTGCTGCGCGAACGCTTCAAGGTCGAGCCCTGCGCGGTGACGGGACCCGCCACCGACAACGCGGTCGGCGTCGACATCATCGTCGAACAGATGGGCGTGCCGGCGTTCAACGCGCTCACCGACGGCGCGGCGCTCGGCGACCGCGTCATCGAGGCCGTCGGCCTCGCCGCGAAGTTCCCCACGGCGCATTGAGCGACAGGACCCCGGCCCAACATGTCACGCATCCCCATCCTGATCCTCGGCGGCACCGGCTACGTGGCCGGTGAAGCCCTGCGCCTCGTGCTCGGTCATCCACAGTTCGAGATCGCGGGCATCCTGTCGGATTCGCAGCCGGGCGAACCGGTCGCCAAGGCCTTCCCGCACCTCGCGCCCGTGCTCGGCGACCTGCGCTTCGTGTCCCAAGACGGGATCCTTGCGCTCGTCGCTGCGCTGCCGGTGAGCGGCGTGTTCTCCGCCGCACCGCACGGTGTCAGCGCCGCGCTCATCGACAAGCTGCTCACCGCGGCGGCGGCGGCCGGCACGAAGCCGCGCGTGGTCGACATCTCGGCCGACTACCGCTACGCGTCGCCCGAGGCCTACGCCGCGGTCTACAAGCATGCGCACGGCGCGCCGGCGCGCATCGCGGAGTTCACCTGTGCGGTTCCCGAGCACCTCGCCGCCGTGACCACGCCGCATGTCGCGCATCCGGGCTGCTTCGCCACCGCGACGCTGCTCGCCTCGGTGCCGCTGCTCGCGCTCGACCTCGTGACGCCGACCCTCTTCGTGAGCGGCGTGACGGGCAGCACCGGGTCGGGCCGCAAACCCGTCGACGGCACCCACCACCCGACCCGCCACAGCGACCTCTATTCGTACAACGCGCTGGTGCACCGCCACATCCCGGAGATCACCGCCTGCGCGGCGGCGGCCACCGGCGTCACCGCGGACTTCGCGTTCGTGCCGCACTCGGGCCCCTTCGCGCGCGGCATCCATGTCACGGTGCAATCGACGCTCAAGCGCGCCATCGACGCGCCCACGCTGCTCGCGCAGTTGCGCAGCTACTACGCGCACTCGCCCTTCGTGCGCGTCACCGACGCCGCGCCGCGCATCAAGGATGTCGCCGGCACCAACTACGCCCAGCTCTCGGCGGCGGCCAACGGCCGCACGGTCGCCGTGCTCTGCGCCATCGACAACCTCGACAAGGGCGCGGCCGGCGGCGCGGTGCAGTGGATGAACCGCCTGTTCGACCTGCCCGAGACCACGGGCCTCACCGCACCGGCAGCGGGGTGGACATGAGCCCGACCGACCATCTCGCGCCCGTCTTCGCGCAGTACCCCATCGAGGTGGTGCATGCGGAAGGCGTATGGCTGCACACCCGCGACGGGCGGCGCATCCTCGACCTCTACGGCGGCCATGCGGTCGCCGCGCTCGGCTATGCCCACCCAGGTTGGACGCGCGCGATAGCCGACCAAGCCGCCGCCTGCAACTTCCAGAGCAACGCCGTGCCGATGGATGTGCGCGTGCGCGCCGCCACCAAGCTCGCGCGTTTCGCCGGCGGACATTTCGACAGCATCTTCTTCGTCAACTCGGGGGCCGAGGCCAACGAGAACGCGCTGCGCATGGCCTTCAAGATGACGCGCCGCACCCGCGTGGTGGCGGTCGAAGGCGCGTTCCACGGCCGCACGGCGGCCGCCGGTGCCGTCACCTGGGGCGCCGACAAGAAATGGTACGAGTTCCCGCGCACGCCGTTCGAGGTGAGCTGGGTGCCGCGGCGCGACATCGCCGCGATCGCCGGCACCGTCGGCGAGGATGTCGCCGCGGTGATCGTCGAGCCCGTGCAGGGCGTCGGCGGCGCGTTCGACATGGGCGCCGAGTTTCTCGCGGCGCTGCGCGCGCGCTGCGACGCGGTCGGCGCCGTGCTGATCTTCGACGAGGTGCAGATCGGCGTCGGCCGCAGCGGTCACCCCTTCGGCGCCGACCTCTACGGCGTGCGCCCAGACATGATCACCACCGCCAAGGCGCTCGGCAACGGCTTCCCTTGCGGCGCGCTGCTCATGACCCCCGCGGTCACCGCCGCGCTCAAGCTCGAGGGGCTCGGCACCACCTTCGGCGGCGGGCCGATGGCCTGCGCCGCCATCGAGGCCGTGATCGACGCCATCGAGGCCGAGGACCTGCTCGCCAATGTCCGTCGCGTGTCGCAGTACATCCGCAGCACCTGCACGGTCGGCCCGGTCGTCGGCCATCAGGGCGCCGGCTTCCTGCACGGACTCATCTGCGACCGGCCCGCCAAGGAGGTCCAGACGGCGCTGCTGGCGCGGGACATACTCGCCGGCACCAGCGGCGACCCGCGTGTGGTCCGGCTGCTGCCGCCCTACACGCTGCGCGAGCCCGAAGTCGATCTGCTGCGCGCAGCCCTGGAGTCCCTGTGAAGAACTTCCTCGACCTCGCCGACTTCAGCCGGGAGGAGGTGCTCGACCTGCTCGCGCTCGCGCGTCGCCTCGAGACGCACCCCGAGCCGCGCGCGCTCGCCGGCAAGATCCTCGGCCTCGTGTTCTTCAACCCCTCGCTGCGCACGCTCGCCTCGTTCCAGGTCGGTATGCAGCGGCTCGGCGGCTCCTCGTTCGTGATCACGCCAGGTCAAGGGACATGGCAGCTCGAGACGCGGACCGGCGCGGTGATGGACGGCGCCTGCGCCGAGCACATCCGCGAGGGTCTGCCGGTGCTCGCGTCCTACGCCGACGCGCTCGGCATCCGCGCCTTCGCGGATGGCAAGGACCTCGCGCACGATGTGGCCGAGACCAGCTTCAAGGCGATGGCGGGCGTCGTCGACAAGCCGCTCATCAACCTCGAGTCGGCGGTCAACCATCCCTGCCAGTCGCTCGCCGACTGGAAGACCTTGGACGAGGTCGGCGTGCCGCAGCGCGCCAAATTCGTGCTGACCTGGGCCAACCACCCGCGCGTCACACCGATCGCCGTGCCCTCCGCCACCGTGCACATGGCGGCGCACCGCGGCATGGAGGTGGTGGTGCTGCGTCCCGAGGGCTACGCGCTGCCGCCCGCCATCATGGACAAGGCCCGCGCCGCCGCGGCCGCCTCCGGCGGCTCGGTGCGCGAGACCGACGACCGCGCCGATGCGCTCGCCGGCGCGCAGGTGGTCTACGCCAAGGAATGGGGCTCGACCGCGCACTACGGCGACGCGGCGGCCGACGCCGCGCTGCGCGTCGGTCTCAAGGACTGGTGCGTGCGCGAGGACTGGTTCGCGACCGCCGCCGCCGCCTGCCGTTTCATGCACTGCCTGCCGGTGCGGCGCAACGTCGCCGTCGCCGACGAAGTGCTCGACGGCCCGCGCAGCATCGTGCAGCGCGAGGCCCACAACCGCTTGCCCGCACAGATGGCGGTGCTGCACCGCCTGCTGTCCGCCTGAACGCCCACGAGGAGCCGAAGAAGATGATCATGCACCGCACCGACCCCGCCGCCGTCATCCGCGCCCTGCGCAGCGCCGCGCCCTACATCCGCCTCTACAAGGGCAAGACCTTCGTCGTGAAGGCGGGCGGCGGCGTGTTCGGCGACCCCGCGGCGACGCGGGCGCTGGTCGAGCAGATCGCCGTGCTGCACTCGCTCGGCATCCGCGTCGTGTTCGTGCACGGCGGCGGTCCGCAGCTCACCGAGGTCACCGAGAAGCTCGGTGTGCCGACGCAGATGATCGAGGGCCGGCGCGTCACCGACGCGCAGTCGATCGATGCCACGGCGATGGTGCTGTCGGGCCTCATCAACACCCGCATCCTCGCCGCCTGCCGCGAACTCGGCGTGCCGGCGCTCGGCATCAGCGGCGTCGACGCCGGCCTCATCCAGGCGCACAAGCGCGCACCGGTGAAGCTGCAGGGGAGCGATGCCATCGTCGACTACGGCTTCGTCGGCGACATCGACTACATCGACACCGATGTCATCAAGAAGCTGCTCGACGCCGGTCTCATGCCGGTCATCTCGCCGCTCTCGAGCGACGACGCGGGCACGCTGCTCAACATCAACGCCGACACGGTCGCGGCGGCGATCGGCGCCGCGCTCGGCGCCGAGAAGCTGGTGCTGTGCACCGGCGCACCCGGCATCCTCAGCGACATCACCGACCCGACCTCGGTGGTCTCCTACACCGACCTCGCCGGTCTCGCGAAGCTGCGTACCGAGGGCCGCATCAACGACGGCATGCTGCCGAAGGCGAAGGCCATCGAGAACGCCATCAACGGCGGCGTGCAGCGCGTGCATGTCATCTCCTACAAGGCGCCGGATGCTATCCTCGCCGAGGTGTTCACCAACGAGGGGACGGGCACGCTCGTGGTCGCCGACATCCGTAAGCTCGCACCCGCGGAACTCGCGGCGGGCAACGCGCAGCCGTGAGCCGCCTCTGGGACAAGGGCGCGCCGCTCGATGAGCGCGTGCTCGCGTTCACGGCGGGCGAGGACCACGCGTTCGACGAGCGTCTGGTCGCCTACGACGCCCGCGCCTCGATCGCGCACGCGCAGATGTTGAACGCGCAGGGGCTGCTCTCCGACGCCGACTGCGAGGCCATCGAGCAGGGGCTCGAGTCGCTCGCCGCCGCCCACGCCCAAGGCGAGTGGCGGATCGCACTGGAGGACGAGGACGGCCAGACCGCGCTCGAGCGCAGGCTGACCGCGCTCATCGGGGCAGCGGGCGGGCGCGTGCATCTCGGCCGCTCGCGCAACGACCAGGTGCTCGCCGCGCTGCGCCTCTACCTGCGCGATGCCGCCGAGGAACTGGCGCAAGGCGCCGAGACCGTCGCCGCCGCGCTCGATGCGCTCGCCGACCGGCAGGGCGATGTCGAGCTGCCGGGCTACACCCACATGCAGCAGGCGATGCCGAGCAGCGTCGCGTTGTGGGCGGGCGGTTTCGCCGCCGAGCTGCGCGACGACGCCGCGGGCCTGCGCGCCGTGCGCCGCCGCATCGACAAGAACCCGCTCGGTTCAGCCGCGGGCTACGGCACGCCCGGCCTGCCGCTCGACCGCGAGGCGACCCGCCAGGCGCTCGACTTCGCCGAGGTGCACGCGCCGGTCACGGCCGTGCAGCTGTCGCGCGGCAAGGCCGAGTCGCAGCTGCTGTTCGAGATCACGCTGCTGATGCAGGACCTCGGCCGCTTCGCCGCCGATGTCTGCCTCTTCTACACGCAGGAGTTCGCGTTCGTGGAGCTGCCCGACGCGTTCACCACCGGCTCGTCGATCATGCCGCAGAAGCGCAACCCGGACGTGTTCGAGCTTCTGCGCGGCCGCAGCGCCACCGCGCAGGCCTGCCTCGTCGAGGCGCTCGGCATCGTCGCCAAGCTCCCCTCGGGCTACCAGCGCGACCTGCAGCTGCTGAAGGCGCCGCTGTTCCGCGGCATCGACCTCGCGCTCGCCAGCACCGCCATCCTCGCCCCCGCCATCGGCGCGATGGCCTTCGTATCGGAGCGCATCACGCTCGACCCCGCGATCCACGCCGCCGAACGCGCCAACGCGATGGTCGTGCGCGAGGGCATCCCGTTCCGCGAGGCCTACCGCCGCGTCGGCGCCGAACTGCGGGGCGAAGCGCCGCACGACGAAGATCCGGAGCGCGGCGCATGACCGCAGCTATCTGGCAGCCGGGCACCACGCTCGAGGGCTGCAACGCCAAGAGCGAGCGCACCATGGTCGAAGGGCTCGGCATCGTCTTCACCGAGCTCGGCCCGGATTTCATCCGTGGCACCATGCCGGTCGACGCGCGCAGCGTGCAGCCGATGCGCATCCTGCACGGCGGGGCGTCCGTCGCCTTCGCCGAGACGCTGGCGAGCGTCGGGGCGAACTGTCTCGTCGACCGCCGTACCCAGGCCGTCGTCGGTCAGGAGATCAACGCCAACCACCTGCGACCCGCACCCGAAGGCGAGACCGTCGAAGGCACGGCCCGTCCGATCCACATCGGCTCGCGCAGCCAGGTCTGGGGCATCGAGATCGTCGACTCGCGCAAGCGCCTCGTCTGCGTGTCGCGCATCACGCTCGCGGTGATCGCACGGCCGCCCGCGACCGCTTGAACGATTCGGCCGGAGACTGGTCTACACTCGCTCGACGAACCCGGAGGACCGCCTGATGACCGACCCGCGTCCCGCTGACTCGCCGCTCATCGGCTACACGCACATCGTCTACGCGCTGCACGCGTTGTCGGTGCTCATCGGCATCACCGGCCCCGCGACCATCGTCGGCAGCTTCGTCTTCGGCCTGCCATCGATCATCGCCGTGGTGATGAACTACATCCGTCGGCGCGATGTCGCCGGCACCTGGCTGGGCACGCACTTCACCTGGCAGATCCAGACCTTCTGGCGTGCGCTCATCGCCATCGTGATCGCCGGCGTCGTCTCGGCGCCGCTCGTGCTCGCGCTCGGGCTCGGCATCCTCACTTTCTACCTCGCGGTCGTCGTCGTCGGCATCTGGGTCATCTACCGCGTCGCGCGCGGGTGGCTCGCGCTGCGCGAGGGCCGCAGCATGCCGGTCGGCGACGGCGCGGCGCCGAACCGCGCATGACCTCGACCAGCCGGCCCGCCGGCGCGGCGCCCGTCGCGGGCGCGATGCTCGTGATGGTCGCAGCGCTCGGCTTGGGCGGCTGCGGCCAGACCGGACCGCTCTACCTGCCCGACAGCGGCACCGTGGTGACTCGGCCCGCGCCGAGCGCACCGGCACCGAACACACCCACACCGAGCGCACCCGCACCGAGCGAGCCCACACCGACGCCCTTACCGCCGCCGTCACCGCCCCCGCCGCCCAAGGGTTGAGCGCACCGCTCACGATCGAGCATCTCGGTATTCCCCTACGGCGCTGCAACGCGCCGATGCCTACCCTATCGGGACGATGTCCGCCCTCGCCGCATGTTCCGCGCCGGTCTGTCGCGCGCGTCCGCCTAAAGCGGGCGGACGCCGTATACGGTTCCGGGCGCTGAGCGTCATCGGCATGATCCTGCTGCTCGCGTGGCAGTCGGCCGCCACCTGCCACACCGCGCATCTCGCAGCGCGGCAGGACGCCTCCATCGGCGCACTCATCGCCGCCAGCCTCTGCAGCACCGCCGCATCGCCCGCAACGGGGCCGCCCGGCTCGCCCCTGCGCACCGACTCCCCGATCACCGGCGACCGCACCTCCACCGACATCGGGTCCACCGGCCCCGGCTGTCTGCACTGTGCCAGCGGCGGCTGTAGCGGTTCAGCAGGCGGGTTGGCCGGTGGTTGGCTGGTCGCGGCGCTGCTTGTCGCAGCGCTGACCGGACCGACCAGTTCACGGGGCAAATCGGGTGCATCGACGTGGCGCAGCGGACACCCGGTGCGTGGACCGCCGCAGTCGGGCGTATAATCCTCCCCGTCGTCCGACCCACCCACGCAAAGGACCCTGCCATGAAGAACGACAAGCTCACGCGCCGTCAGCTGCTCGGCGCCACCGTCCTCGGCCTGCCGGCGATTCCGGTCGTCGTCGAGACCGCCTTCGCCCAAGCCAAGCCCGCTGCTCCGGCCGCCGGTGCGGCGCTGCCCGTCCTCAGCCCCACCGAGCCCGCCGCCAAGGCGCTCGGCTACATCGAGGACGCCAAGAAGGTCGATGCCAAGGCCAACCCGAACTTCAAGGCCGGCCAGCATTGCGGCAACTGCCTGCAGTGGGCCGACAAGAACCGCAAGGCGCCGCTCGCCAAGTGCAACCTGTTCCCGGGCAAGCTCGTGAAGAACCCGGGCTGGTGCAAAGTGTGGGTGAAGGCCCCCGGCGTCGCCTGACCAGCGCCTGACCTCATGCACGGGGCTCCGGGCAGCGGCGAGATGCACGCTGTCCGGCGCCCCGTTCTCTTTGGTGGCGTACTCCACCGTGACGACTGATCCATGAACGCGCCCGACCTCGTCCTCGTCGACGGCTCGTCCTATCTCTACCGCGCGTTCCACGCGCTGCCGCCGCTCACCGGTCCGCACGGCGAACCGACCGGCGCCGTGCTCGGCGTGCTCAACATGCTGCTGAAGCTCGGGCGCGAGTTCCCGGACGCGCGCCTCGCGGTGGTGTTCGACGCGCCCGGCGGCAGCTTCCGCGACGAGCTCTTCAAAGAATACAAGGCGCACCGCCCGCCGATGCCCGACGACCTGCGCTCGCAGGTCGAACCGCTGCTGGCGGCGGTGCAGGCGCTCGGCCTGCCGCTGCTGCGCGTACCGCGCGTCGAGGCCGACGATGTGATCGGCACGCTGGCGCGCCGCGCCGCCGACGCCGGCGAGCGCGTGCTGATCTCGACCGGCGACAAGGACATGGCGCAGCTCGTCGGTCCGCACATCACGCTCGTCAACACCATGTCGGGCAGCGTCTACGACCGCGATGCCGTGAAGGCCAAGTTCGATGTCTGGCCGGAACAGATCGTCGATTACCTCGCGCTCGCCGGCGACAGCTCCGACGGCATCCCGGGCATCGACAAGGTCGGCCCCAAAACCGCCGCCAAATGGCTCGGCACCTATCACACGCTCGATGAGCTCGTGGCACGCGCCGCGGAGGTCCCCGGCAAGACCGGCGAGAACCTGCGCGCGGGGCTCGCGACGCTCGAGCTGTCGCGCAAGCTCGCCACCATCCACTGCGATCTCGACCTGCCCACCGAGGCCGCCGACCTCACGCGGCGCGCGGCCGACGAAGCCGCGCTGCGCCAGCTCTACACGCGG